>DATDDN010000056.1:0-3367 GCA_036523795.1 Gallionellaceae bacterium
GAGGGGGTGGAGCATTCCGGGCAAGGCGAGGGCTTCAACGTCGTTATCCATGAATTTGCCCACAAGCTGGACATGAGGAACGGCGATGCGAACGGCCGGCCGCCGCTGCATTCCGGTATCGACCCGGAGGAGTGGGCGCGAAATTTCAGAGCTGCCTACGATGACCTCAGTCGCCGTGTGGACGACGGCGAAGACACAGTGATCGATCCGTATGCCACCGAAAGTCCGGCCGAATTTTTCGCAGTCCTCAGCGAGTACTTCTTCGAGGCGCCGGACATGCTGCAGCAGGAATATCCGGCGGTGTATGCACTGCTGACACGCTTCTATCGACAGGATCCGTTAAGGCGGATGAGTTGAGGCTGATGCAGGGTGCGATAGACACGGCGCATTGCACTGGCGGTGTTTCTTTCACCCACGCGACGCATCCCGTTGTTTGCCGCGCAGAGGTGTTCACCCCCTTTGGGTGTCGCGCCCTGCGCTGGCAATTACCCCTGACCACATCCCCGTTGGGCAATCCGCTCATTCCCCGTACAATACGCAGTTCACCATGAGCGTCATTACCTTTCCCGACAGCCCCTACCGCCTGCACCAGCCGTTTGAACCGGCCGGTGACCAGCCCACTGCCATCGCGCAGCTGGTGGAGGGCGTGCGCGACGGTTTGTCGTTTCAGACCCTGCTGGGCGTGACCGGCTCCGGCAAGACCTACACCATGGCCAACGTGATCGCGCGACTGGGCCGGCCGGCAATCATCATGGCGCCCAACAAGACCCTGGCCGCGCAGCTGTATTCCGAGATGCGCGAATTCTTCCCGGAAAACGCGGTGGAGTATTTCGTGTCCTACTACGACTACTATCAGCCCGAGGCCTATGTGCCTTCGCGCGACGTATTCATCGAGAAGGACTCCAGCATCAACGAGCAGATCGAGCAGCTGCGCCTGTCTGCCACCAAGTCCCTGCTGGAGCGGCCGGACTCAGTGATTGTGGCTACGGTGTCGGCAATCTACGGTATCGGCGACCCGGTCGACTACCACGGCATGATCCTGCACCTGCGCCAGAACGAGGCCGCACCGCAGCGCGAGGTGATCAAGCGCCTCACCGACATGCAGTACGAGCGCAACGACATCGAATTCACCCGCGGCCATTTCCGTGTGCGCGGCGACGTCATCGACATCTTCCCGGCAGAAAGCAGCGAGCACGCCTTGCGCCTGACCCTGTTCGACGACGAGGTGGAGAGCCTGTCGCTGTTTGATCCTCTCACCGGGCAGATCCTCACCAAAGTCCCGCGCTATACCGTTTATCCTTCCAGCCACTACGTCACGCCGCGCAGCACCACCCTGCGCGCCATCGAGCAGATCAAGGTCGAGCTGTCCGAACGCATCGGCTTCTTCCAGCGCGAGAACAAGCTGGTGGAGGCGCAGCGCATTGAGCAGCGCACCCGCCACGATCTGGAAATGCTCAACGAGATCGGCTTCTGCAAGGGCATCGAAAACTATTCGCGCCACCTGTCCGGGCGCAACGCCGGCGACCCGCCGCCCACGCTGCTCGACTACCTGCCGCCGGACGCGCTGATGTTCCTGGACGAGAGCCATGTCACCATTCCGCAGATCGGCGGCATGTACAAGGGCGACCGCGCACGCAAGGAGAACCTGGTCAACTACGGTTTCCGCCTGCCTTCCGCGCTGGACAACCGCCCGTTGCGTTTCGACGAATTCGAGCGCTGCATGCGCCAGAGTATCTTCGTTTCCGCCACGCCGGCCGACTACGAAGACCAGCATGCCGGCCAGGTGGTGGAGCAGGTGGTGCGCCCCACCGGCCTGGTCGACCCAGTCATCCAGGTACGTCCGGCCACCACCCAGGTCGATGATCTGATGTCGGAAATTACGCAGCGCATCGAGCAGGGCGAGCGCGTGCTGGTCACCACGCTCACCAAGCGCATGTCGGAGGATCTCACCAGCTATCTGAGCGAGCACGGCATCAAGGTGCGCTACCTGCACTCCGATGTGGAAACCGTGGAGCGCGTGGAAATCATCCGCGACCTGCGCCTGGGCGTGTTCGACGTGCTGATCGGCATCAACCTGCTGCGCGAAGGCCTGGACATACCGGAGGTGTCACTGGTGGCGATCCTGGATGCGGACAAGGAAGGCTTCCTGCGTTCACGCCGCTCGCTGATCCAGACCATAGGCCGTGCCGCGCGCCACCTGCACGGCACCGCCATCCTGTACGCCGACCGCATCACCGACTCCATGCGCTACGCCATCGATGAGACCGAGCGCCGCCGCGCCAAGCAGCTGGCCTACAACGAGGCACACGGCATCACACCGATCAGCGTGACCAAGCGCATCAAGGACATCATCGAGGGCATCTACGAACCGGATGCCGCGCGCAACCAGCTCAAGGCAGCGCAGGCCGAGGCCAAATACCTGGCGATGAGCGAGAAGGATGTGGCTAAGGAAATCCGCCGCCTGGAGAAGGAAATGCTGCAGGCCGCCAAGAACCTGGAGTTCGAGCGCGCCGCCCAGCTGCGCGACCAGCTGAAGAAGCTGCGCGAGACGGTGCTGATCTCGCCGCTGTAACTGTGTACGAGTAATACGGATAGAACGAAATGAGCAAAGTGAAAGTGCTGTTTGTCTGCATGGGCAGCATACGAAGCCCGCGCCAGTAGGGCATCCCCAAAACTCCCCCAAAATCCCGCCAAAAGTTCACGCCTTAATTTGCAGCCATTCCGCACCGCGAACATCGCGATAAACCGCGGTCATGGCAGCGTCTTTGTGGCCAGCAATGGCCTGCGCCAGTTCAGCCCCATAAGCCTCAACATACAGCCGGATCGACAGGCTGCGGATTTCGTGGAAGGTGGGCGGCGTCTTTCCTTCTTCGCCAGTTACGCCGGCATGCTGCCGGGCCTTGGCGAACCCCTTGCTGATCGTATCGATCCACACCTGGTCGCCCGGCTTCGAAAGCGTGCGCGGCTTGTGGTGGTGAACCATCCAGCGGCTGACCACCGTGTCGCGGCAGGCCTTGATTACGCCGCCAACGGTTAAGCCGCCGACGCCAAGTTCCAGCGGAATGCGCAGCTTTGTGCCGGTCTTGTGCTGGATCACGCACAGGGCGTCATCTTCGGCCCAGGCGGTCGATTCCTTGCCGGCGCGGAATTCCATGTTTGCGATGTCCTCGCGGCGCTGGGCCGTAACCAGTGCCAATTCCATCGCGCGCATCAGCCACACCATCTTGCGGGCCTTGGCCGCGTTGTAAACCTTCCAGAAGTCGTCAAGGGTAAGCCTTGAGCGCACCACTTCGACCGATTCCGAGCGCGTTTTTTCTGCCAGGTTGTCGGGCGCCCAGCCTTCCTGCATTGCATCCTTCCAAATATC
>DATDDN010000057.1:0-73567 GCA_036523795.1 Gallionellaceae bacterium
GCCCCCATCTGCCAGCTTATAGGGCTTGGCTTTTGGTTGGGCTTTTTCAACTTCAGCGGCCTTGAGAGTCACGCGACACCTCTTGGGGGTATATTTTCTGCTGCTGGGGGTATCTGGCTTGAAATATACCCCCACATACCCCCGGATTGCAATAGACGGAAAAAGACGGGGCGAAACAAAAAGCCCGCTCAAACATTGGATTTAAGCGGGCTTGGTGTATGGCATGAGACGGAGTAAAACTCAAAACTGGCGCGCTCGGCGGGAGTCGAACCCACGACCCTCGGCTTCGGAAACCGATACTCTATCCAGCTGAGCTACGAGCGCGTAAAGAAAACTGCATGGTGGAACGAGGTCATTCTACTTCATTGCACTCCGGGGCCCGGCTCGGGAACCCATGCTCGATCCGAGCGGAACCTGGGGGTGCATAGAACGGCGCGCAGTATACCGTTTTTTGCGCTTCCCCGCCCGCGCCAGTGGCACGGAAAAATGCTATCGTAGCGCCCCATGAGCTTTGCCAATCCCCCTCAAGACGAAATCTGCCGGATGTTGCGCGAGGTACGCAATATCGCCGTGGTAGGCCTTTCCCCCAAAGAAGATCGCCCCAGCTTTCGCGTCGCCCAGGGCATGCAGCAGCTGGGCTACCGCATCATCCCGGTGCGCCCCAAGGTGGCGGCCGTGCTGGGGGAGACGGCCTATGCCGACCTCGCCAGCGTGCCGCACCCCATCGACCTGGTGGACGTGTTTCGCGCCCCGGAGCATGTGCCCGCCATCGTGGATGCGTGCATCGCGCTGGGCATCAAGAGATTGTGGCTGCAGGACGGCGTGATCCATGAAGAGGCCGCGCAACGTGCGCGTGACGCCGGCATCACCGTGGTGATGGACATGTGCCTGTGGCGCGACGGCGGACCGTGCGGCCGCTGCCATGGCTGATCCCCGGCGCTGCAGCTGGGCCGGCAGCGATGCCCTGTACCAGGCTTACCACGACACCGAGTGGGGCGTGCCGCTGCACGATGAGCGCGCCCTGTTCGAATTCCTGATCCTGGAAGGCGCGCAGGCCGGGCTGAGCTGGATCACCATCCTCAGGAAACGCGCGGCCTACCGCGCCGCCTTCGACCAATTCGATGCGGCGCGCATTGCGCGCTACGATGCCGGTAAACTAGAATCTCTGCTGCAAAATCCGGGCATCGTGCGCAATCGCCGCAAGGTGCAGGCCGCCGTCACCAATGCGCAGAAATTCCTGCAGGTGCAGGACCGGTTTGGCAGCTTTGACGCCTTTATCTGGCGTTTTGTCGAGGGCGTGCCGCGCCAGAATCGCTGGCGTTCGCCGAGCGAGGTGCCGGCCAGCACGCCGGTATCGGATGCAATGAGCAAGGAACTGAAGCGGCTGGGCTTCAAATTTGTCGGCTCCACCATCTGTTATGCCTACATGCAGGCGACCGGCATGGTGAACGACCACACCACGGATTGTTTTAGGTATACCGAACTGAAATCATGAAACTGAAATTTACCAAGATGCATGGCGCCGGCAACGATTTCGTCGTGATCGACGGCGTGCACCAGGAAATCTACCTCACCTCCGAGCAGCTGCGCCTGCTGGCCGACCGCCACTTTGGCGTGGGCTGCGACCAGATCCTGCTGGTGGAGAAATCGCATAATGCCGAAGCCGATTTTCGCTACCGCATCTTCAACGCCGACGGCGGCGAGGTGGAACAGTGCGGCAATGGCGCGCGCTGCTTCGTGCGCTTCGTGCACGACCACAAGCTTACCGGCAAGCGCGAGATCGTGGTGGAAACCAAGAGCGGCCTGATTTCGCCCAGGCTGGAAGATGACGGCCGCGTCACCGTCAACATGGGTGCGCCGATATTCGAGCCGGCGCGCATTCCGTTCGAAAGCGACAGCGAGGCCGTGACCCAGCCGCTGGACGTGAATGGCACGGTGGTGCAGATCAGCGCAGTGTCGATGGGCAACCCGCACGCGGTGCAGGTGGTGGAGGATGTCGAGCATGCGCCGGTGCTGAGCATGGGGCCGCTCATCGAGCACCATGCGCGCTTCCCGCGGCGGGTGAATGTGGGCTTCATGCAGGTGGTGGACAGGGGCCACATCAAGCTGCGCGTGTATGAGCGCGGCTCCGGCGAAACGCTGTCGTGCGGCACGGGCGCCTGCGCCGCGGTGGTCAGCGGCATCCGCCGCGGCCTGCTGGACAACAGCGTGCAGGTGGCCACACGCGGGGGAGTGCTGACCATCCACTGGGCCGGCACCAGCAGCCCGGTGCTGATGACCGGCCCGGCACTGACCGTCTTTGAAGGTGAAATAAACTTATAAGAGAACACCATGAGAGCTGAAGACGTAGCGGATTACCTGCAGAACAACCCGGAGTTTTTCGAGGCGCATGCGCAGATGCTGGCGGACATCGTCATCCCGCACCCGTACGGCGGCCGCACCATCTCGCTCTCCGAGCGGCAGATGCTGACGCTGCGCGAGCGCGTCAAGGAACTGGAAAAGAAGCTGCATGACCTGGTCGAACTCTCGCGCGAAAATGATGCGGTGCAGAGCAAGGTGCACCAGTACGTGCTGGCGCTGTTTGGCAAACGCGACCTGACCACCCAGCAGGACGTGGCAGTGCGCAAGCTGCGCGAAATCTTCGCGGTCCCGCATGCCGTCATCCGCCTGTGGAGTTCGCATCCGCCCAGCAGCGAGGTGATGGCCTTTGCCGACCAGCACCAGCAGCCGGTGTGCAGCCACCAGGCCGTGCACGACACGCAGCAGTGGTTTGGCGAAAGCGCGGCGCACCTGCGCTCGTTCGCCTACCTGCCGCTGCGCCATGGCGAGCAGAGCATCGGCTTGCTGGTGCTGGCGAGCGAAGACGTGCAGCGCTTCTATCCCGAGATGGGCACCGTGTTCCTGCAGCGCATCGCCGAGACCGTCAGCAGCGCCCTGCAACCCCACCTGTAATGGCCGCGCCCCAGCCTTCTTCTCTGCCCACACCAGAGCAGGCGCTGGAGGCCTACAGTGCCTACCTCGGCACCGAGCGCCAGTATTCTCCGCTGACCATAAAGAATTACGCACGCGACATCCGCCAGCTGTTCAAAGCCGCGGGCGGCGCGCCGCTGCATGAGTTGAAGAGCCACCAGATCCGCCGTTTCATCGCGCAGCTGCATGGCAGTGGCCTCGGCGGCAAGACGCTGGCGCGCATGCTGTCGGCGTGGCGCGGCTTTTATGCCTTCCTGGTGCGCAGCTACCACTACGCCGGCAACCCCTGCACAGGCCTGCGCGCGCCCAAGTCGCCGCGCAAGCTGCCGCACACCCTGTCGCCGGATGAAGCCGTGCGCATGGTCGATCTGCCCGAGGAAGACGGGGTGCTGGCGATACGCGACAAGGCCATGTTCGAACTGCTGTACTCCTCCGGCCTGCGCCTGGCCGAGCTGGTCGGGCTGGATATCGGTGCGCTGGATTTTGCCGATGCCTCGGTGCGCGTCACCGGCAAGGGCAGCAAGACCCGCATCGTGCCCCTGGGCAGCCACGCCATCGCCGCCTTGCAGGCATGGCTGCAGGTGCGCGCGGACCAGGTGGGCGATGAGGTGCAGGCTGTGTTCATCAACCGCAACGGCAGCCGCCTTGGTGCGCGTTCGGTGCAGATCCGCATGAAGCAGTGGGGCATCAAACAGGGCATCAGCAGCAACGTGCATCCCCACCTGTTGCGTCACTCGTTTGCCTCGCACGTGCTGCAGTCCAGCGGCGACCTGCGCGCCGTGCAGGAGATGCTCGGCCACGCCAGCATCTCCACCACCCAGGTGTATACCCACCTCGATTTCCAGTATCTCGCCAAGATCTATGACGGCGCCCATCCGCGCGCCAAGAAGAAGCCATGAACCAGAAACGTCATTCATCGCGCGATCGCCGTCGCGATCAGCGCGCACCGGCAGCTATGCCTGCGCTGCCCAAAGTCCCGTTCAACGGCGCGCGCCTGCTGCTTGCGGCCGGCCGCGAGAGATCCGTGCAGCGCCGCCACCCCTGGGTGTTTTCCGGCGCAGTTGGGCACATCGAAGGCAAGCCGGAAAGCGGCGACACCGTGCAGGTGTGCGATGCCAGCGGCGGCTTCCTCGCCTGGGCTGCCTACAACCCGCACTCGCAGATCTGTGCGCGGGTGTGGTCGTGGCAGCCGGATGAAAGCATCGATGCCGGCTTCTTCCGGCGCAAGATCAGCCATGCCCTCAATGCGCGCAAGGACCTGAAGCTGAATCAGCACAGCAACGGCATGCGCCTGATCCACGGTGAATCGGACGGTCTGCCCGGCCTCATCGTCGACCAGTACGGTGCGGTGCTGGTGCTGCAGCTGGGTAGTGCGGGTGCGGAGCGCTGGCGCGATACGCTGGTGGAGCTGCTGCAGGAATTGTGCAGCCCGGTGTGCATCTATGAGCGCTCCGATTCCGACGGGCGCGAGCTGGAAGGCCTGCCGGTGCGCAACGGCGTGCTGCGCGGCAGCCTGCCGCAGAATTTGTCGATCAGCGAAAACGGTGTGCAGATCGCGGTGGATGTGGCCGCCGGACAGAAGACCGGCTTCTATCTGGACCAGCGCAACAACCGTGCGCAGATCGGTGAACTCGCCGAGGGGCGCGATGTGCTCAACTGCTTCTGCTACACCGGCGGCTTCTCGCTGTATGCGCTGCGCGGCGGCGCGAAATCGGTGCTGTCCATCGACGCCTCGCAGGAGGCGCTGGATACCGCGCAGCGCAACATGGCGCTGAACGGCTTCGATGCCGCGCGTGCCGAGTGGCAATGCGCCGACGTGTTCGCCGCGTTGAGAAAATTGCGCGACCAGAACCGCAAGTTCGACCTGATCATCCTCGATCCGCCCAAATTTGCTCCCACTGCTGCGTTTGCCGAGAAGGCGGCGCGCGGCTACAAGGACATCAACCTGCTCGGCTTCAAACTGCTGCGCCCGGGCGGGTTGCTCGCCACCTACTCGTGCTCCGGCGGCATCAGCGATGAGCTGTTCCAGAAGATCATCGCCGGTGCCGCGCTGGACGCCGGCGTGGATGCGCAGATCGTGAGCAAGGTGCACGCGGCGGCAGACCACCCGGTGCTGCTCAGCTTTCCGGAGGGGGCGTATTTGAAGGGGCTGGTGTTGCGGGTCGCCGGCTAGCGGAAAGCGCGAGTCCTTCTGTTCGCGTCAGGGCTTGTTGTTCACCCTCGGGTCGCCCTTGCCCAGGAACAGCTTCACCACCATGCGCTGGATCCAGTTGCCATACGGCGGCTGGAACAGCCGGCTCGGGAACAGACGGTGGCGGCGAAATACCGGCTTGGCATTCGACAGTTCGCGAAACCCCTCCACGCCATGATACGAACCCATGCCGGAATGACCGGTGCCGCCGAACGGCACGTCATGGTTGATCACGTGCCAGGCCCAGTCGTTGAATGTGACCCCGCCTGAATGCGTGCGTCGCAGTAAAGCTTCACGTTCGTCCTGAGCGTGGCTGTAGGCATACAGCGCCAGTGGGCGGGTGCCGGCATTGATGAATGCGATGGCGTCGTCCAGCGTGTCGTAGGGCACGACGGGCAGGATGGGGCCGAACAGCTCTTCCTGTAGCAGGCGCATCGCGGGCGTGCAGTGGCGCACGATGTGCAGCGGCATCTGGCGGCCGTCGCGTGCAGCGTCATAGTCGGCGCACGCGATGATTTCTGCGCCCTGGGTGCGGGCGTCCTCCAGCAGCACCTGCAGCCGCAGCAGGTGGTTGTTGTCCACCACCCAGGTGTAATCCGGATTGCCCACTATCGAGTTACCGTACATCGCAACAAAACTGGCCTGCGCAGCCGCAACGAACGCATGTTCCAGTTCGCGCGGCACCAGCGCGTAATCCGGCGAGATGCAGACCTGCCCGCAGTTGGCGCCCTTGCCATGCACGATGCTGCGCGCGGCCTGTGCCAGCGGATAATCGCGCGACACCACGGCGGGCGATTTGCCGCCCAGCTCCAGCGTCACCGGGGTCAGGTTTTCCGCGGCCGCGCGCATCACCTTCCTGCCGGTGGCCGTCGAGCCGGTGAAGATCAGGTGATCGAAGGGGAGTGCAGTGAATGCCGCCGGGTCGGGCAGTTCCTCGCCTGTCACCGCCACCTCATCTTCGCGGAACACCTCGGCCAGCATGTGCTCCAGCGCGGCATTGGTGGCGGGGGTGAGCTCCGGCATCTTGAGGATGACGCGATTGCCCGCCGACAGGGCGGCAACCAGCGGCCCCAGGCCGAGGTAGAGCGGAAAGTTCCACGGCACGATGATGCCCACTACGCCCTTGGGCTGATACGTCACGCTGAGGCGGTTGGTCGCAAACAGCCACTCGGTGGCGCGGCGCTGCGGCTTCATCCAGCCGCGAATGCGGCCGATGGCGTGGTTGATCTGCATGATGGTGCAGGCGAGGTCGAGCATCTGCGACTCGAATGCGGAACGCTGGCCATAGTCCTGCTGCATCGCCGCCACCAGTACATCCTGATGACGGCGGATCTGCTGCTTGAGCGCCTTGAGTCTGGCGATGCGTTCGTCGGCGGCAGGGTAGGGCTGGGCCAGATAAGCCTGCTGCTGTGCGGCAAACAGGCCGGCGAGTCGCTCGCTGGCGGCGTTGCCGTGGACTTCCTGGCGCATGGTGGTCATCGCTACTCCGTGGTTGGAGGTTGCCTGGGCTGCGCCGCAGTGACGTCAGCCAGCCAGTTTCTTCTTCAGGATATCGTTCATCTGCGCCGGGTTGGCCTTGCCCTTGCTGGCCTTCATGGCCAGGCCGACGAAGAAGCCGAACAGCTTGTCCTTGCCGGAACGGTATTCGGCCACCTTGTCGGCATTGGCCGCAAGGATTTCATCCACGATCTGCTCCAGCGCGCCGGTGTCGGACACCTGCTTCAGGCCCTTGGCCTCGATGATGGCATCGGCGTCGCCACCTTCCGCCCACATGGTGCGGAACACTTCCTTGGCGCCGGAGTTGGAGATGGTGCCGTCAGCGATGCGCTTGAGCAACCCGCCTAATTGACTCACGCTAATCGGACACTGGGTGATTTCAAGACCGTCTCGATTTAGTTGGGCACTTACTTCACCAAGAATCCAGTTTGATACGAGTTTTGCGTGACTCGCTCCAACTATTTCAGCGCACTGATCGAAATAATCGCCAATTGCTTTGCTCGAAATTAGCTGGTTTGACTCACTCTCTGACAGCCCATAAATAACTTGGTTATAGGCGGACGCGATAGCATTTCTACGATCGTTGTCGGCTGCATCTTCCTTTTGACGCAAATATCTCAGTTTTCGATCAAGTGGCAGCTCGGGCAGAGTGGCGCGCACCTGGTCTTTCCAGGCCTCGCTGATCTCCAGCGGCAACAGGTCTGGATCGGGGAAGTAGCGGTAATCGTGCGCGTCTTCCTTGGTGCGCATCACGCGGGTCTCGCCGCTGTCCGGGTCGAACAGCACGGTGGCCTGCTGGATGGTGCCGCCGTTCTCCAGCGTGTCGATCTGGTGCTGCACTTCGTAGTTGATCGCCTGTTCCAGGAAGCGGAACGAGTTCAGATTCTTGATCTCACGGCGGGTGCCGAACGGGGTGCCGGGCTTGTGCACCGACACGTTGGCGTCGCAGCGGAACGAGCCTTCCTGCATGTTGCCGTCGCAGATGCCGATCCACTGCACCAGGGTGTGCAGGGTCTTGGCGTAGGCGACCGCCTCGGCGGCAGAACGCATGTCCGGCTCGGACACGATTTCCAGCAGCGGGGTGCCGGCGCGGTTGAGGTCGATGCCGGTCATGCCGTGGAAGTCTTCATGCAGCGATTTACCGGCGTCTTCTTCCAGGTGGGCGCGGGTGAGGCGCACGGTCTTTTCGTAGGCAGGTTGCTTGCCTTGTGCCGGTACCTGGATCACCAGCTGGCCGTTGCCCACCACCGGCAGGTCCATCTGGCTGATCTGGTAGCCCTTGGGCAGGTCCGGGTAGAAGTAGTTCTTGCGCGCAAACACCGACTTCGGCGCGATATGCGCGCCGGTGGCGAGGCCGAACTTGATGGCGCGTTCCACTGCGCCCTTGTTCAACACCGGCAGCACGCCGGGCAGCGCCAGGCTCACCGCATCGGCCTGCGTGTTCGGCTCGGCGCCGAAGGCAGTCGATGCGCCAGAAAAAATCTTGCTGTCAGTCGAAAGCTGGGCATGTACTTCCAGCCCGATCACGATTTCCCATGTCATGTTCAAATCCCCTGTGGCGCGCGTTGATGCCAGTCGGTCGCCAGCTGGTACTGGTGCGCCACGTTGAGCATGCGCGCCTCGTCGAAATAGTTGCCGATGATCTGCAGTCCGACCGGCATGTTGTTGTTGCCGAAACCGCACGGGATCGACATGCCGGGCAGGCCGGCCAGGTTCACCGCGATGGTGTAGATGTCGGACAGGTACATCTGTACCGGGTCGTCGCCCTTTTCGCCCAGGTTGAAGGCGGTGGTCGGGCTGGTGGGGCCCATGATCACGTCGCACTGTTTGAATGCCTCGACGAAGTCCTGCGCGATCAGGCGGCGGATCTTCTGCGCCTGCAGGTAATAGGCGTCGTAATAGCCGTGCGACAGCACATAGGTGCCGATCATGATGCGGCGCTTCACCTCCGCGCCGAAGCCCTGTGCGCGCGATTTCTCGTACATGTCGGTGAGGTCGCCGTAGTCCGGGGCGCGATAGCCGTAACGCACGCCGTCGAAGCGCGACAGGTTGCTCGATGCCTCGGCCGGTGCCAGCACGTAGTAAACGGGAATCGACAGGCGCGAGTTGGGCAGGCTGATGTCCACCACGGTGGCGCCCAGTTTCTTGTATTCGGCGATGGCCGCTTCCACGGCCTGGCCTACATCGCTGCCCAGGCCCTCGGCGAAGAATTCGCGCGGCAGGCCGATGCGCAGGCCCTTGAGCGGCTGCTCCAGTCTGGCTGTGTAGTCTTCCGGCGCGCGCTGCAGGCTGGTGGAATCGCGCTGGTCGAAACCGGCCATCACGTTCATCAGCACGGCCAGGTCTTCGGCGCTGCGAGCCATCGGGCCGGCCTGGTCGAGGCTGGAGGCAAAGGCGATCATGCCGTAGCGCGACACCACGCCGTAGGTAGGCTTGAGGCCGGAGATACCGCACAAAGCTGCAGGTTGGCGGATGGAGCCGCCGGTGTCGGTGCCGGTGGCGGCCGCACACAGACGCGCCGCCACGGCCGCCGCGGTGCCGCCCGAGCTGCCGCCGGGCACGGCCGCGCGGTTCCACGGATTTTTCACCGCGCCGAAATACGAGGTTTCGTTGCTGGAACCCATGGCGAATTCGTCCATGTTGGTCTTGCCCAGGTTGATCGCGCCGGCGTTGTTGAACTGCGAGATCACATGCGCGTCATAGGGGGCGATGAAGTTTTCCAGCATGCGCGAGCCGCAGGTCGTGCGCCAGCCCATCGCGCAGAAGATGTCCTTCTGCGCGATGGGGATGCCGGTCAGCGCGGTGGCGTCGCTCCGGGCCAGACGGGCATCGGCAGCGCGTGCCTGGGCCAGGCTGACATCAGCGTTCAGGGTGATGTAGGCATTCAGCTCGGGGTTGTGGGCGTTGATGCGGTCGAGGTAGAGCTGGGTCAGCTCGACGCTGGAAATCTGCTTCCCGGCCAGGGCCGCGGCAAGCTGTTTGAGGCTGGAGTTGATCATTGTTCGCTCATTGAAAAAGGGGCGGGAAAGGCCGCGGCGCGGCGTTTCTGACAGGTTATTCAATAACCTGCGGCACCAGGTAAAGGCCGCGCTCCACCTGCGGCGCCACGGACTGGAACAGCTCGCGCTGGTTGGATTCGGTCACCACGTCCTCGCGCAGGCGCTGGCTGAGCTCTTGGGCGTGAGCCATGGGCTCGATGCCGCGGGTGTCCACCGCCTGCATTTCCTCGATCAGGCTGAAGATGTTTTGCAGCTGGGCGTGGGCGGTGTGGATTTCCGCGTCAGACATGGCCAGACGGGCCAGGCGGGCCACTTTTTTCACGTCGTCGGTAGTCAGGGACATATTCGTTTTAAAGCGTTATCAATTCAGAGGTAATGGGGTATTATAAACAAATTTGCGGGCGCGGCCCTTACCACTCTGAGGTTCATCTATGTTCGGTTTTGTTGACAGCTATTTTTCCAATGACTTGGCCATTGACCTGGGCACGGCCAACACGCTGATCTGGGCCCGTGGTGTTGGAATCGTGCTGGACGAACCATCGGTGGTGGCGATCCGTCAGGAAGGCGGCCCCAACGGCAAGAAAGTGATTCAGCAGGTTGGCCTGGCTGCCAAGCAGATGCTGGGCCGCACTCCGGGCAACATCACCGCCATCCGCCCGATGAAGGACGGCGTGATCGCAGACTTCACCGTGACCGAGCAGATGCTCAAGCAGTTCATCCGCCGCGTGCACAAATCCAGCATCTTCACCCCCAGCCCGCGCATCGTCATTTGCGTACCCTGCGGCTCCACCCAGGTTGAGCGCCGCGCCATCCGCGAATCCGCCTACGGCGCCGGTGCACGCCGCGTCGAGCTGATCGAGGAGCCGATGGCGGCTGCGATCGGTGCCGACCTGCCGATCGAGGAAGCCACCGGCTCCATGGTGGTGGACATCGGCGGCGGCACCACCGAGGTGGGCGTGATCTCGCTGGGCGGTGCGGTGTACTCCGGCTCCGTGCGCGTAGGCGGCGACAAGCTGGACGAAGCCATCATCAACTACATCCGCCGCAACTACGGCATGCTGATCGGCGAAACCACCGCCGAGCAGATCAAGAAGGAAATCGGCTCTGCCTTCCCTGGCAGCGAAGTGCGCGAAATGGAAGTGCGCGGCCGCAACCTGGCCGAGGGCGTGCCACGCAGCTTCACCATCTCCAGCAACGAAATCCTGGAAGCCCTGACCGACCCGCTCAACAGCATCGTCAGCGCCGTGAAGACCGCGCTGGAGCAGACTCCGCCTGAACTGGGCGCCGACATCGCCAGCAAGGGCATGGTGCTCACCGGCGGCGGCGCGCTGCTGCGCGACATCGATCGCCTGCTGATGGAAGAGACCGGCCTGCCCGCGGTGATCGCCGACGATCCGCTCACCTGCGTGGTGCGTGGTTCCGGCAAGGCGCTGGATCGCATGGACAAGTTCAGCAATATCTTCACTAAAGAGTAACTTTCATTTGGTCATGTTATGCATGCTCGCTGGCATGACTGATTCCCGGTGCGTGTGATTCATGGATGGCACCCAGTCATTTACTTTCTTCAAACGCGGCCCCAGCCCGGTTGCGCGACTGGTGTTTTTCGCCGTGCTGTCGCTGCTGCTGCTGTTCATTGACTCGCGCTACAAGTATCTTGAGTCCACCCGCCGCACGATTTCCATCGTGGTGCAGCCGCTGCAGCGCCTGACCACCATGCCCGGCGTGATCTGGCAGCAGGTCAGCGGCTACTTTGACACCCAGAGCAGCCTGATCCGCAACAATACTGCGCTGACCCAGCAACATCACATGGACGCCGCCCAGCTGCTGCAGCTGCAGACGCTGCAGGCGGAAAACGCTCATCTGCGCCAGCTGCTGGACGTGCAGCAGCACGCCAGCTATCCCATGCAGATGGCCGAGATCGTGTACATCGAGCGCGACATCTTCCGCCGCAAGGTATTCGTCAACAAGGGCGCCAACAGCAACGTGCAACCCGGCCAGGTGGTGATGGACGACACCGGTATCGTCGGCCAGGTCACGCGCGTGTTCCCGTTGCTGTCTGAAATCACCCTGATCACCGACAAGGACCACGCCGTGCCGATCCAGGTGCTGCGCACCGGCCTGCGCGCGGTGGTGTTCGGCTCCGGTGACATCAGCACCCTCAGCTTGCGCTATATGCCGGTGAGCGCCGACATCCAGCCCGGCGACGTGCTGGTCACCTCCGGCCTGGACGGCACCTATCCTGCCGGCCTGCCGGTGGCCAAGGTGGTAAAGATCGAACGCGACCCTGCCTTTCCGTTTGCGCGCATCGTGTGCACCGCGATTGCGGGCGTGGACCGCCAGCGCCAGCTGCTGATCGTATCCGGCCTGCCCACGCTGCCTGAGCTGCCGCCTGAACCCGAGGCACAAGGCACCGACAAGGGTCGCAAGGTCAAGCGGAGAGTGCCATGAACCCCATCATGCCAAAAGACCAGGAATTTCTGCTGCCGGCCAGCCGCACCTTCATCGCGCTGAGCCTGCTGGTTGCGCTGCTGCTCAACTGGCTGCCGCTGCATGGCATCTGGCTGGCGCTGCGCCCGGATTTCGTGGCATTGCTGCTGCTTTACTGGTGTACCCATAAGCCCTACACCATCGGCATCGGCATCGCCTGGGCCATCGGCATCTTTGCCGATGTGTCGGACGCCACTCTGTTCGGCCAGCATGCGCTGGCCTATACCGTACTGGCCTTCGGCGGCGTGATGTTGCATCGCCGCGTGCAGATGTTCGACCTGCGTGAGCAGTCCATGCAGGTGTTCCCGCTGCTGCTGGTGAGTTATGCCGTGTATGTCGGCGTGCACTGGCAACTGCACAACTATGTGGCCTGGGAGTACTTCCTCGGCAGCTTCACCTCGGCCATGCTGTGGGCTCCCCTGACCGTGCTGCTGCAAACGCTGCGCCGGCCTCGGCGCAACCCTGACGAACTATGAATCGTCACGTCGAGCTGAAAAATCATCAGCGCGAGATCTACTTCTTCCGCCTGCGCCTGCTGCTCAGCCTCGGTTTCGTGGTGGTGCTGCTGCTCATCCTGCTGTCGCGCTTCGTCTACCTGCAGGTGATCAAGCAGGGCTACTTCAAGACGCTGGCCGACAACAACCGCATCTCGGTGGCGCCCATCGTGCCCAACCGTGGCCTGATCATGGACCGCAACGGCATCGTGCTGGCGCAGAACTACTCCGGTTACACCCTGGAGATCGCGCCGGGCAAGGTGGCGGACCTGGATGCCACCATCGACGCGCTGACCAAGCTGGTCGACATTCAACCGCGAGACCGCAAGCGTTTCAACAAGCTGCTGTCCGAATCGCACACGTCGGAGACGCTGCCCATCCGCAGCCGCCTGAGCGATTTGGAGGTGGCGCGCTTCGCGGCCCAGCGCTACCGCTTCCCCGGCGTGGAAATCAAGGCGCGCCTGTTCCGCGAATACCCTTTCAGTGATGTCACCTCGCATCTCCTCGGCTATGTCGGCCGCATCAACCAGAACGACATGGATCAACTGGAAAGGGATGACGTCGCCTCCAATTACCTGGGCACCGACTATATCGGCAAAACGGGCATCGAGCAGAGTTATGAACGCGAGTTGCACGGCACCACCGGCTTTGAACAGGTGGAAGTAGATGCCGGCGGGCGCGCAGTGCGCGTGCTGTCGAACAGCACGCCGCAATCCGGGCAAAGCCTGATGCTCACCTTGGACGCCAAGCTGCAGCAGGTGGCCGAGGAAGCTTTCGGCCAATACCGCGGCGCGCTGGTGGCAATGGATCCGAACAATGGCGAAGTGCTGGCCTTTGTCAGCAAGCCCGGCTATGACCCCAGCCTGTTTATCGATGGTATCGACCAGCAAAGCTGGGACGAGTTGAACAACTCGCCCGACAAGCCGATGGTCAATCGCGCCCTGAATGGCGCCTATCCGCCCGGCTCGACGTTCAAGCCCTACATGGCGCTGGGTGCGCTCACCCTCGGCAAGCGCCGGGCCGAGCAGAGAATCTTCGATCCCGGCTTCTTCACTTTCGGCAACCACACCTTCCGCGATGACAAGAAGGGTGGCCACGGCTCGGTCGATATGTACAAGTCTATCGTCGAGTCCTGTGACACCTACTACTACATGCTGGCCAACGACATGGGCATCGACAACATCGCCAGCTTCATGCGCCAGTTCGGTTTTGGCCAGCGCACCGGCATCGACATCGCGGGCGAATCGGAAGGTGTGCTGCCGTCGCAGGAATGGAAGAAGAAGCGCTTCAAGAAGCCCGAGCAGCAGAAGTGGTACCCCGGCGAAACGATCTCCATCGGCATCGGCCAGGGCTACAACGCCTACACACCGATGCAGCTCGCCGAAGCGGTGGCAACGCTGGCCAACAACGGCGTGATGTACCGACCGCACCTGGTGCAGTCTCTCTCCGACGTGAGCACAGGGCAGAAGACGCTGATCGAGCCGAAGCTGCTGCGCACCATCCCGCTCAAGCAGGAAGACATTGATGTGATCAAACGGGCCATGGTCGGCGTCAACAAGGAAGGCACCGCTGCAGGCGCCTTTGCCGGCGCGGGATACGTCGCCGCCGGCAAGACCGGCACGGCGCAGGTGTTCTCCCTGAAGGGCGAGAGTTACACCGAAGGCCGCGTCAAGCAGGAACTGCGCGACCACGCGCTGTTCATCGCCTTCGCCCCGGCGGACCAACCGAAAATCGCGCTGGCGGTACTGGTGGAGAACGGCGGCTTCGGCGCGTCCACCGCCGCGCCGATCGCACGCAAGGTGCTCGATTACTACCTGCTCGGCAAGACGCCCAAGCCGCTGCAGGAAGTGAAGCACAGCCCGGAGAAGGAAGATGATTAATCGCCTCAAACGCCGCTTTGTCGCGCATCTCGATCCCGTCCTGATGTATGCCCTCGGTGCGCTGATGTTCGTCAGCCTGGTGCTGATGTACAGCGCAAGCGACGGCAGCTGGAGCCGCGTGTTCGGCCAGTTCACCAACATCCTGGTGGGCTTCACCGCACTGTGGATCGTGGCCAACATGCCGCTGCACTACCTGATGCGCATCGCCGTGCCCATCTACGTGATCGGCATGATCATGCTGCTGGGCGTGATGACGCCACTCGGCATCACCAGCCACGGCGCCACGCGCTGGCTCAACATCGGCGTGGCCACCATCCAGCCCTCCGAGCTGATGAAGGTTGCGGTGCCGCTGATGATGGCCTGGTACTTCGAGAAGCATGAGGCTACCCTGACCCTGAAAAACTATCTCGTCGCCGCCATCCTGCTGGCGATACCGGTGGCGCTGATCCTCAAGCAGCCCGACCTTGGCACCGGCCTGCTGATCGCGGCCAGTGGCTTCTACGTGCTGTTCCTGGCCGGCCTGTCCTGGCGCATCATGATCGGCTTGGCGGTGGCGGCTGCCGCCAGCGCGCCCTTCCTGTGGCACGCATTGCATGATTACCAGCGCCACCGCATCCTGATGCTGCTCGATCCCACCCAGGACGCGCTGGGCAAGGGCTACCACACCATCCAGGGCATGATCGCGGTGGGCTCCGGCGGCATCATCGGCAAGGGCTACATGAACGGCACGCAGACCCACCTAGACTTCCTGCCCGAGCGCATGACCGACTTCATCTTCGCCGTGTACTCGGAAGAATTCGGCCTCCTCGGCAACCTGATCCTGCTCACCATCTACGGTGTCGTCATTGCGCGCGGCTTCGTTATCACCGCCAACGCCTCCACCTACTTCACCCGCCTGATGGCCGGCTCCATCACGCTCACCTTCTTCACATACACCTTCGTCAACATGGGCATGGTCAGCGGCATCCTGCCGGTAGTGGGCGTACCGCTGCCCCTGATCAGCTACGGCGGCACCTCCATCCTTACCCTGTCGCTGGGTTTTGGTATGTTGATGAGCATACACACGCACAAGAAACTGGTTCAAAGCTAGGAGTAACTCAATGAACAGACAGATCGCCCTTGCCGCCCTTACCGCCATACTGCTGGCTGCCTGCAGCAGCAACCCCGCGCGCAAACCGGCCAGTGAGACCACACGTGCTCCAGTCACCGACCTTAAACCGGCCGGCAGCGGCGCCGCCAGCGCGCCACCCGCCACTTCAGGCAGCGGCGGCTATCTCGCAGGCGACGGCCCCGGCAGCGATGCACCGGCCAACATGGACAGCATCCCCGACGCCGTGCCACGCGCCGAACCGCTGCACCGCTATGCCAACCGTCCCTACACCGCGCTGGGCCAGAAATACGTTCCCCTCACCCAGCCCGGCCACTATAAGGAACGCGGCATCGCCTCCTGGTACGGCAAGAAATTCCACGGCCAGCGCACCTCCATCGGCGAGGTGTACGACATGTACGGCATGACCGCGGCGCACACCACGCTGCCCATTCCCAGCTATGCGCGCGTCACCAACGTGGCCAACCACAAATCGGTGATCGTGCGCATCAACGACCGCGGCCCCTTCGTGCATGACCGCATCATCGACCTGTCCTATACCGCGGCCTACAAGCTGGGCCTGATCGGCAACGGCAGCGGCGAAGTGGAAGTGGAGAGCATCCCCAGCGACGGCACCTTGCCACCGGTGGTCGCCAGCAACGAGGTGCGCAGCGCACCGCTGCCGGTAGAGCCGGTTGCTGCCGTGACGCTGCCGATTGAGACTTCGGGCAGGAAATCAGCTGCGGGCAATGTCTTCCTGCAGCTGGGTGCATTCAAGTCGGAAGATGGCGCACGCAGCTTCCTCGCGCGCATGCGTGCCGAGCTGGGGGATAGCAAGGACATCAGCCTGTATCAGAAAGACGGGCTGACGCGGGTGCATATGGGGCCGTATGTGAGCCAGGATGCGGCCAGGGCGAGTGCGGTTAAGTTGCAGGCGAAGTTGCGGTTTAAGCCGATGGTGAGTGTGCATTAGTCGGCTTTACATTGCCTAGATGTGTTAGGAGTAAGGCTATGCGCTGGTTCGCGGTGGTTATGATGTTGGCATTACCAACTTCTCAAGCTGCAGGAGACGATGGTGATCGCTGTACTACAAACTCATTGCCCTCCCACTTGGCACAAGACAAGTGTGTCTGTAATAGAGAGCTCGCAAAAGTCATACAAAGTAGTAAGAAAGAATTAGCGCTGCCTGGATTCTCCATTATCTCTGCATGCAATGTCCGTACCGTGCCAGAAAGTCCTGCCGACAGCATTGGAGTCTATCACTTTAGAGGGAAGCAAACCTTAAGGGGAATATTGCGCATCGAGCCATCCGATGCTGGCGAACTTTTCTTTTATCCCTCTATCAATACAAAAGACGCGACCTATAGTGATTCGTACTTTCGCTTTGCAGATGAGTCTGCCGCCGAAGCTAAACTCGCATTACCTGACAATTCTGACTTGGAGTGCGTCGAGGCTCCGACAACACTTTTAGTTACTCAAGTGTCCGTTGTACGGGATTACGGAACCGATTTCGACGGGACATATATCGTCGCATTCAAACAACAGCAAGTTGGTTCATTTACACCCTGCAAAAAATAGGCGCGTAGGCGGGCTGACGCGGGTGCATATGGGGCCGTATGTGAGCCAGGATGCGGCCAGGGCGACCGATGATGAGTGTGCATATTTTCTGTCTAAACTACGTTAGGGGGCTTTTATGTTTATTTGCCGACTCTTACCTTTAATCCTGCTAACCCTAAGCATCAGTTGTTGGGCTGACGTTTTCGGCACAAGCGACAAAGTGTTTATGCAGGGAGGCGTGTGCGCTGACGATCCTTTCACAATCTGGCAGACTTCGATGCCAAGCACCGACGGTCAATCTAAATATAAACTCTTTGCATTTTCTGAAGAATGTGTGGTGATCGATGGGGAGGACGGCACGACTTTTGGCCCCATTTCATTTATTTGTCATCCCGGGGGTAAAACTTTGCTTTCTGGAGCCACCTATAAAAGGGCAAGGGAGAAATTTAGTGAGGGCAGCATTTATGAGTGTATAAAGGGGTGTACGCAGTCTCCAAAAAAGATCCGATATATACCGATACCAGGAGGAGATTGCGGCTGATGTCTCCTTTAACCCTGCCATAAGGACTTCCCAGTCAAGCTGAATTTCAAAACTTACATTTGCTCCTCTGTTTTTAATAAATAGCCTCCGCGCATGCCAAGCATGCTTCTGTCATATGTTTTACTGCTGGCCATGTAGGGCGCAATAACCAGCGGGCATTGCGCCGGATGTCGAGTTACACCTGCATTCAAAATCAACACCGTCGGGGGTTGCCCGACAGCAAGTTACCTTTCTTGTCTTGCCAAGAAAGGTAACCCAAAGAAGGCGTCCCCACGATAGCCGCCCCTGCGGGGTCCCCTCGCTCAGGCAGAAACAAGCGGGGCTGCGCAACTCGCCCTAGCAGCTCGCACACACCGCGAGCTGCCGCGGAGCTCAAACAGTGCTCGCCTACCCCTCCGCTTGTTTCTGCCTGATCGAGGCGGCTCTCAAGGGGGAATTAAAATCAACTGAAGTGTGGTGTGCGCGTCGCGCACGCCTTCATTCGAGAGCTGTAGCGTGGGCGGAGCCCACGCTACAGCGAATGGTTTTGGTTTTGATTTTCCATCCCCTTATCCGCCACCGAGTAGCACAGGCGGGTCAGGGGGGGGTCGGCGAGGACTGTCTGAGCTCCGCGGCAGGTCGCGGGGTGTGCGGCCTGCTAGGGCGAGTTCCGCAGCCGCCTGGCCCGCCGAGCAACGCAGGGAACCTCGAAGAGGTGGCGGATCGGGGTCGCCTTTTCTTGGGTTACTTTCTTTTGGCGAAGCAAAAGAAAGTGACTAGCTGTCGGGCTACCCCCGACGGTTTTGCTTTCAGTTGCTTTGAGAGTTACCTATAGGATACCGGGCGCACTACTCTTGTCACTGGGCTGCTGACTGAATTTCATGCTCTGGCACAGCGGCGCACCTCTTTCATTGATGGTGTCAACCACGGCCAGGTTTTGCACAATCTTGAAGCGTCTTCCGCTTACTTCTACCCAAAAGATCACCTTGTCTTGGCCTACATAGTTCGGCTCAGCTTCGTAGCTATAGATGTGATTTGCAGCGCTTCGCAATACAATTCTTCCGTGTATTGGCACTTCGAGTACGCCGGATTTTATTGAGGCATTCACCTCATTGGGCACATTAAAATCATGACCAGTCCATGCGTAGCCCAAGTGTTCCAGAACAACTGGAAGCAACGGCATGGAATTAAATGCTGACTTGGCGTAGAACTTTGCGTTGCCAACATCCTGACATCCGGTAAAAGTTTTTTCGAACTGTGGCGCAATGACAGATGGTGCTGCTGGCGCAGGCGCTTGAGCAATGACTATTGTCTGACCTTGTGGTGGTGCGGGCGGAATGTCGATAGGCAACATCATCTACTCACTTAAGCTTGCATCAAATAAACTTCCGCGGCTTATGCGGCGCCTTGCTAAACGCCCAGTCATACAGCCAATTCGGCAACAACTTCAGCAACCTCCCCACCAACCCCATCTGCCACGGCACCACCGCAAACGAACTCCCCCGCTGGATCACCCGCACGATGCGCCGCGCCCCTTCGTTTGCCTCCAGGATGAACGGCATGGCGTAGGTATTGACGTCGGTCATCGGCGTCTTGATGTAGCCGGGGCAGATGGTCACCACCCTGATGTTGTCCTTGCGCAGTTCCACACGCAGGCTCTCCAGGTAGGAGATGGCGGCTGCCTTGGAGGCGGAATAGGCCTCGGACCCGGGCAGGCCGCGGAAGCCGGCCACGCTGGCGATGCCCACCAGCTTGCCGTGGCCGGCGCTGCGCATCGCTGCGATGAAGGGGTGGAAGGTTTTCACCATGCCCATCACGTTGACGTCCATCACGTGCTGGAAGGCGGGGATGTCTTCGGCGTATTCGGTGAGTGTGCCGCGGCTGACGCCGGCATTGGCGATGACGATGTCGGGTACGCCGGCCTTGGCGATGAAGTCGTGCGCCGCGGCCTGCAGGGCAGTGCCGTCACGCACGTCCAGCGCGTAGCAGTGCACCTGATGCGGAAACTGTGTGGCGAGGGTGTGCAGCAGTTCGGCTCGACGGGCAAAGGCCCCTATCGTGGCGCCCTGGCGCAGGTAGTGCTGTGCCAGGGCCAAGCCGATGCCGCTGGACGCGCCGCTGATCACGACGCGCAGGGACATCAGCGGCGGCCTTTGCGATCCTTGCGGGCGGCTTCGATGGCGGCATTGAGCGTGGCGATCATGTCATCCGGCTGCAGACCGGTGATCACGTATTTGCCGTCCACGATCAGGGTGGGGGTGCCGCGGATGCTGAAGGCCTGCATCATCTGCTGGGCGCGCATCACCTTGCTCTGTACGCTGAACGAACGGTAGTTGTCGCCGAATGCCTTGCCGTCCACGCCATGCTTGCTTACAAATGCGGTGACGGCAGCTTCGTCGCTGAGGTCGATGTTGTCCACGTTCCAGGCTTTGTACAGCGCGTCATGCAGCTGCTTCTGCTGGCCCATGGCCTCCAGCGCGTAATAGGTATAGGCCATGGATTGCCAGCCCGGATTGAACACGGTGGGCACGAATTCCAGCTCCACGTCGTGCGGCTTCTTCTTTTCCCACGCGCTCAGTTCAGGGTGCAGGTGGTAACAGTGCGAGCAACCATAGAAGAAGAATTCGAGCACTTCGATCTTGTTGCCGCTGTGGGTGGGCTGCGGGTTGTTGAGCGTGCCGAATTGGCCGGCCTGGGCCTGGCTGAAGCAGAGCAGGGCCAGTACTACGAAAAGCTGTTTGATCAATTTCACGTCGTTCTCCAGATGTCAGTAGTGGTCATGGGTTGCAGCAACAAACTCATTGCGCCCGTATTGGAGCAGCATTGATGCCGTTTTGTTTCAGCGTATTCAATGCGGCATTCATCTCGTCGGCGCCGTGATAGGGGCCGAGACGCACGCGGTACCACACGCCCTTGTCGGGGATGTTGGCGGGTTGTACGTTGGCTTCCATGCCGAGCAGGGCCAGTTTGGCCTTTACCTTGTCGGCGTCGTTCACATTGGTGAAGGAGCCGGCCTGCAGGTAATAGGTGGCCTTGCTGTCGGCCGGCCTGGTTGGGCTGACGGCAGAAGCGGGCGCATGCGGCACGGGCGCGGGTTTGCTGACGGTCGGGGCGGGCGCCGGTTTCTCCGTCTTCCTGCCCGGCTTGCCGTTATCCTGCTTGTCGGGCAGCTCCCTGTAGAACTCGAAGCGCGCCTTGTCTTCGGCAGGCTTGGGGGCGGGTCTGGAAGGAGCGGTGGGAGGTTTCTTTTCCGGCTCGGGGGCGGGCTTGGGCGCTTCGCGCACTTCCCTCGGCGCCAGCGTCACCGGCGTCTTCTTCATGATCAGCAACGCGATGCCGCCGGCGATCGCCAGGCCCAGCACGATGCCCAGCATGATGGCGGCGAAGATGGGAAAGCCACCGCCGTTGTTGCCACCGCCAGAACGCGAACTGTTTTTGCTCATGTCATTCCCTTAACGTTTCGGGCAAGCCCGTGCCTGTTACATCTTTTCCGGTGCGGATACGCCCAGCAGGGCAAGGCCGTTGCGCATCACCTGCGCAGTGGCGGCGATCAGCGCCAGGCGTGCCAGCTTGAGCGCCTCATCCTCGACCAGGAAGCGCGAGGCATTATAGTAGCTGTGAAAATCGGCGGCCAATTCTTTCAGGTAGAAGGCCACCAGGTGCGGCGCCAGGTCGGTTGCCGCGTTCTCCACCACCTGCGGGAAGTCGATCAGGCGCTGCAGCAGCACGCTCTCGTAGTCGCTGTCCAGGCGGCTGAAGTCGGCGCCATGCAGAGCCGCATGGTCGCCGCCCCACTGCGACAGCACGCTGTACACGCGGGCATGGGCGTACTGGATGTAGTACACCGGGTTTTCATTGCTCTGCGATTTGGCCAGGTCGATGTCGAACACCAGCTGGGTGTCGGGGTGGCGCGCGGCGAGGAAGTAGCGCGTGGCATCGCAGCCCACTTCGTCGATCAGGTCGCGCAGCGTCACGTAGCTGCCGGCGCGCTTGGAGATCTTCACCTCCTCGCCGTTCTTCAACACCGTCACCATCTGGTGCAGCACGTATTCCGGCCAGCCCTTGGGGATGCCCACGTCCAGCGCCTGCAGGCCGGCACGCACGCGCGTGATGGTGCTGTGGTGGTCGGCACCCTGCTCGTTGATCACGCGGGTGAAGCCGCGCCGCCACTTGTCCAGGTGGTAGGCCACGTCCGGCACGAAGTAGGTGTAGCCGCCCTCGCGCTTGCGCATCACGCGGTCCTTGTCGTCGCCGAAATCCGTGGTGCGCAGCCACAGCGCGTCATCCTGTTCGTAGGTGTGGCCGCTCTTCACCAGCGCATTCACCGTTTCTTCCACCTTGCCGTTGGTGTAAAGGGCGGATTCCAGCGAAAACACGTCGAACTCCACGCCGAAGGCGCGCAGGTCGAGGTCCTGCTCGCGGCGCAGGTAGGCCACGGCAAAGTGCCGGATGGCTTCGGCATCGTCCACATCGCCCTTGCCGGTGATGTGCTGGTCGTCCGCCTCCACCGTTTCCTTGGCCATGTACGACTTGGCCACGTCGATGATGTAGTCGCCGCGGTAGCCGTCTTCAGGCCAGGAGGGGTCGTCCGGGGTGATGGCCTTGCAGCGCAGCTGCACCGAACGGGTCAGGTTGTCGATCTGCTGGCCGGCGTCGTTGTAATAGAACTCGCGCGTCACGTTCCAGCCGGCGGCATGCAGCACGCGGCACAGGCAATCGCCCACCGCCGCGCCGCGGCCATGGCCGACGTGCAGCGGGCCGGTGGGGTTGGCGGAGACGAATTCCACGCCCACCTTGCGCCCGGCGCCTGTGTGCACGTGGCCATAGCCGATGCCGGCGTGCAGGATGGCCTGCACCACGGATTGTTTGGCGGCCGTGGCAATGAACACGTTGATGAAGCCGGCGCCGGCGATTTCCAGCTTGCCCACCACGTCAGAGGCGGGCAGGGCGTCGATCAGCGCCTGGGCGATTTCGCGCGGCGGCCGCTTCAGCGGACGCGCCAGCTGCATGGCCAGGTTGCAGGCATAGTCGCCGTGCTGTGCCTGCTTGGGACGCTCCAGCACGATGGGCAGCTGGCCTGCATGTTCGGGGGCCACGCGGGTCAGGGCTTGGGAAAACAGTTCGGTGAGGTGGAGTTTGAAATTGGATACAGCGGCAGTCATGAGGCGATACCTTCAAAAGAGGCGCGGATTATAGCATTTCGGCCATCTGCCACGACGCATCCGGTGTTGCTGGCGTGGCTGGCGAAATGCTGCTAGATTAGCCATAGCCGGAGAGTGGGATTGCCGGTATGCCGCGGCGCCCGCGCCGGATTTGCCCGCCAGTGGGCGCTCGATTCCAGGGGCTTGCAATGAATTGCCGTGTCGAGTCAGCAGGGCCTGAACTGTCCCACCACACCTCGTTCGTCAGGCGCCTGACCGCGGGCGCGCTGCTGCTCAATCTGTTCATCGTAGTCATGATCGCCGTCTCGCTGCGCCAGAGCTACGTGCAATACCACCAGGCCGCCGAGAACTCGGCACGCAATTTCGCCCATCTGCTGGAAGAAGAGATCAGCGGCGACCTGGGCAAGATCGACATGGTGTTGCAGGGCACGGCCGACGAGGCGTCGCGCCAGCTCGCAAGCGGCGGCATCGACCGCAAGCGGCTGGACACCTATCTGCAACGCCAGTTGCAGCGCTTGCCGGAGGCGATCAGTCTGCGCATAGCCGACAGGGCTGGCTGGGTGAAATATGGCCCCGGTGTCGACGGCAGGACCATGGTCAATGTCTCCGACCGTGAATATTTCAAGCTCCAGCGCGATGCATCCGGGTCGCGCCTGGTGATTGCCCACCCGCTGCTGGCGCGCATCAGCAACGAGTGGACGATTCCGATGTCGCGCCCCATCAGCAGTGCCGATGGCAGCTTCGCCGGCGTGGCGTATGTCAATTTTTCGATGAAGCACCTGTCCGACACTTTCTCCAATATGGATCTGGGGAAACACGGGGCGGTGGCGCTGTTCAATACCGGCCTGGAGCTGTTTGCACGCTACCCGGAGCCGCAGGGGGAGGGCAGCTTTGTGGGTGCAAAGCTCAGCTCGAAGGAGCTGTCGAGCCTGATGCAGCAAGAGATCACAGATGCGACTTACCGCACGGTCTCCAGCGTGGACGGGGTTGCGCGCCTCTATTCGTACCGGAAGCTGGAAGGCCTTCCGCTCTACGCAATGGTCGGCTTGGCCGAACAGGATTACCTGGCCGGCTGGTGGCGGGAGGTGGCGAAAATGTCGTCGCTCGGCGTGCTGTTCGCGCTGGTCACACTGTGGCTGACCTGGCTGGCCAGGCGTGCCTGGACCCGCCAGGAGCAGGCGATGCAGTCGCTGCAGAAGAGCGAGGCGCAGGTCAAATTCATGGCTGCGCATGATGTGCTGACCAGTCTGCCCAACCGCCTGCTGGCGCGTGAGCGTTTCGAGCTCGCCGCCTCGTTCGCCGATCGCTCTTCATGCAAGCTGGCGTTCATCTGCCTGGATCTGGATAACTTCAAGTCCATCAACGATTCGCTCGGCCACAGCGTGGGGGATGCAACCCTCAAGATTGTGGCGCAGCGCCTGCAGGAGTGTGTGCGTGACACCGACACCGTCAGCCGGCAGGGCGGCGACGAATTCCTGCTGCTGTTGTCCGATCTGGGCGACCTCGATGCAGTCGGCATCGTGGTGGAAAGCATCCTGCGCTGCATGGCCGTGCCGTTCGAGGCGGGCAATACGGAGTTCTCCACTTCCGTTTCCATGGGCGTGGCCATGTATCCGGAAGACGGGCGTGATTTCGAGACGCTGCTCAAGAAAGCCGATGCGGCCATGTACCAGGCCAAGGCGGCGGGCCGCAATACCTACCAGTTTTTTGCGGCGCAGATGAATGCCGATGTGGACGATCATCTGCGCTTGCGTCATGGCCTGCGCCAGGCGCTGGAGCGCGACGAGCTTGAGCTGCATTACCAGCCGCAAGTCCACCTTTCCAGCGGCAAGGTGGTGGGTGCGGAAGCATTGCTGCGCTGGAATCATCCCGAGATGGGCATGATTCCGCCCGCGCGCTTTATTCCGGTGGCTGAAGATTGCGGCCTGATCGTGCAGATCGGCGACTGGGTGCTGCTTGAGGCCTGTCGACAGGCGGCAGCGTGGCGTGAAGCCGGCCTGCCTGAGCTGGTGATGGCGGTGAACGTGTCCTCGGTGCAATTCCAGCGCCATAGCCTGGAGCGCAGCGTCATCCAGGCGCTGGTCGACTCCGGGCTGGCGCCCGGCAGCCTGGAACTGGAATTGACCGAGTCCGTGCTGATCCAGGAGGATGGCGAGACCGTGTTGAAGTCTATCCAGCGCCTCAAATCGCTGGGCCTGCAGCTTTCCATCGATGACTTTGGTACGGGCTATTCCAGCCTGTCTTACCTCAAGCGCTTTGCGGTGGACAAGCTGAAAATCGACCGCACCTTCGTGCGCGACATGGCGGATGATCCTAATGATGCCGCCATCGTGCAGGCCATCATCCAGATGGCGCGTACGCTCAACCTCAAGACCATCGCAGAAGGCGTGGAGAACGAGCATCAGCTGGCCATTCTGGGGCTGCAGAAATGCGACGAGGTGCAAGGCTACTATTTTGCGCGTCCGCTGCCGGCGAACGAGTTCGAACAGTTTCTGCGTATGCGCATGGAATAAATGCCGCTACGTTCCCGCATGTCAATGTGTACTCCGGCACAGGGCTGGCCTACAATCCGCGTCATACTGTTCCGGTAGATGTCTGCAACCATGAAGCGAGCGGCATTGCTGTTGTGCGTGGCCCTGTTGTGCATGTCGGTGCCGAGCCTGGGCGATGAGCGGCATGACGCAGATATTGAAGTGAGCGTGCGCATCGAGGACGAGAACGTCAGCGTGGATGTGCACTTGCCGGTGGGGCCAGTCGCGAGCTGGCGTGGGCGGTGCTGACCGATTTTGCGCACATGGCCAGCTTTGTGGCCAATGTGCGTGAGAGCAGGGTGGTGAGTTCGCAGGGCAATGTGCTGGTGATCCAGCAGAGCGGCACGGCGCAATACGGGCCTTTGACCTTCCCGTTTGATTCCACGCGGGAGATTCGCCTGACGCCATGGGACAGCATCGAATCGCGCCAGATCAGCGGCAATACACGCAAGATGCTTGGGTTGACGCGGTTGTCGGAGAAGGATGGCATGACGCTGGTGGATTACCACGCGGACAGCATACCCGGCCACTGGATCCCGCCGCTGGTCGGCAAGGCCTTTATTGCGCACGAGTTGCGCGAGCAGTTCCAGCAGATGCGCGACGAGATCCTGCGGCGCAAACAGAGGCTGAATAAATAGAGCGGCGCAGACCGCAGGCAGTGGCAGTTACAGAAAAATAATTACCTGGAGGAAGGCAGCATGAAATCGTCTATAGCGGGACAGATATTCCTGTCCCTTGTTGTGTCCGCAATATACCTGAGTCCGGCCGCTGCGCAGACGGTCGCGCCGATCAACGGTTCCGGCAGCCAGCCGCTGGCGCGCCTGTACGTGCAGTGGGGCGAAAGTTACCAGGCGCGCCGCGGCATTTCGGCAAGCTATCGCATCACCAACGTGGTGGTCGGCATGCAGGAGCTGGAGGCGAAAAAGGCCGATTACGCCGGCACCGAGATTCCGCAGCGCATGGAGGATCTGAAAAAGAAGAGCCAGTTCCAGTTCCCTACTGCGCTAGTGGCCTTCACCCCGGTGGTCAATATCCCCGGCATCTACAACAACCAGCTGGTGCTGGATGCGCCCACGCTGACCGGCATCTTCATGGGCACCATCCGTAACTGGAACGATCCGCAGATACGCGCGCTCAACCCTGCGCTCAACCTTCCGGCTGCCGAGATCAAGACCGTGCACCGCAATACCGGCAACACCATCACCTATGCCCTGAGCAGCTACCTGAGCAAGGTCAGTCCGGAATGGCAGGCTAAAGTGGGCACGGGCTCCAAGATCAACTGGCCGCTGGGGTATGAGCTGGATACCAACGAGAACCTGATCGCCTATGTGCGCGACACGCCCAACTCCATCGGCTTTACCATGCTCTCGCTGGTGATCCAGAACCGCCTGAATGTGGTGCGTTTCAAGAACGGTGTCGGCAAGGTGGTGAGCGCCTCGCCGGAAACGATAGCCGCGGCGGCCAGCAATGCGCGCTGGGATGCGGGGGACGGTTTCTACAACATCCTGATCGACATGCCCGGCGACAATACCTGGCCCTTCGTGATGACCGGCTACATAACCTTCAGCCAGGACAATGCCGACAGGCGCAGGGAGCTGGTGGATTTCTTCGACAGCTCGCTCAAGACCAGCCACCTGCAGGCAGTGATCGCCGATCTGGTGCCGCTGCCGGACAATGTGACCGGCATAATTCGCGCCGCGCTCAAGGCACAGTTGAACAATCCGGGCACTTCTGCGGTAAAGTAACAACCTGAAGTACCTGTTGCTTAACCACGGGCGGAATACGGTTAAATGGCCGTGTCGCCACAAACCACTCGGGAGATCATTGACATGAACAAGACTCTGCTTGCATCCCTGCTGTGCCTGGCCTTGGCGCCTGCCTATGCGGCTGACACCATCAAGATCGCCATCACCGGCCCGTTCAGCGGCGGCTCCGCACCCATGGGCGTCTCCATGCGCGATGGCGCCAAGCTGGCAATCGCCGAAATCAATGCCGCCGGCGGCGTCAGCGTGGGCAAGAAGAAGATGAAGATCGAAGTGGTGGATCGCGACGACGAAGGCAAGAATGACCGCGGTGCCCTGATCGCCCAGGAACTGGCCTCGATGAGCGACCTTTCCGGCGTGATCGGCTCGGTCAACACCGGTGTGGTGCTGGCCGGCGACAAGCACCTGCAGGAAAAGGGTATCACCAAGATCATCACCCCGGCGGCCGGTTCCGCCTCGATGACGCAATGGATCAACAAGGCCGACAAGCCCGGCGTCAAGGATCTGTCGATCTTCCGCTTTGCCGCGGATGACGGCATCCAGGCGGCGATGGTGGTGGAAGAGGCGATCAAGCGCAAGTTTACCAAGGTGGCGCTGCTGCATGACTCCACCAACTACGGCGTATCCGGCCGCGATGACCTGATCGACCAGATCAAGAAGCAGGGCAGCAAGCTGGAAGTGGTGGCTACCGAAAAATTCAACATCGGCGACAAGGACATGACCGCGCAGATCCTGCGTGCCAAATCTGCCGGCGCACAGGCCGTGCTTATCTGGGGCATCGGGCCTGAACTGGCTGCGGTGGCCAACAGCATGGCCAAGAACGACCTGAAGGTGCCGCTGATCGGTGGCTGGACCCTGTCCATGTCCAACTTCATCGATAATGCCGGCGCCAATGGCAACGGCACCCTGATGCCGCAGACCTTCATCGAGGAACCGATCACCCCGCGCGTGAAGAACTTCATCGAGTCCTACCACAAGGCCTATAACGTGACCCGCATCCCTTCGCCGGTTTCAGCCGCGCAGGGTTACGACGCCGTGCTGGTGTTTGCTGCTGCAGTCGCCCAGGCGCAGAGCACCGACACCCACAAGATCAAGGAAGCGCTGGAAGACCTGAAGACGCCGGTGAAAGGCGTGATCGCCACCTGGAAGCAACCATTCAGCAAGTGGGATCCGGCCAACGGCCAGACTCACGAAGCCTTCCGCCGCGAGCAGACCGTGATGGGCATGGTGAAGGATGGCCGCGTGGTGTTCTCCGACGAAGCTGATCGCGCGCGCCTCGCCAAGAGCATGAAGTAATCGGCATGCGGGAGGGCAAGGCCCTCCTGCTGCATCCCCGCAACATTTCCACGACCTATCTTCCATGACCGTCATTATTCAACTGATTGTCAGCGGCGCCCTGATGGGCCTGGTTTACGCGCTGATTGCCTACGGTTTTCAGCTTACCTATTCCACCAGCAAGAGCATCAACTTCGGCCAGGGCGAACTGGTCATGTTGTCCGCTTTTGCCAGCCTGACCCTGATCGACAGGGGCCTGCCGTACGCGCTGGTGGTGGTCGGCGGCCTGCTGTTCGGCGTGCTGCTCGGGCTGTTTGTCGAGCGCGCCGCGGTGCGCCTCGCACTGGAGCAGAAGAGCGAAGGCTGGATCCTGCTCACCGTGATCTCCGGCCTGCTCGGCTTTTCCGCGGCAGAAAACATCTGGGGGCGCGATGACCGCCCCTTCCCCACACCGATCTCCTCCGAGCCCATGCACTTCTTCGGCATCGGCATCACCCCGCTGGAAATATCCGTGGCCATCGGTGTGCTGGCCGTGATGGGCCTGGTCGAGCTGTTCAAGCGCAAGACCCTGCTGGGCAAGGCGTTCGAGGCGGTCTCGGCCGACCGCGATGCGGCCGGCCTGATGGGCGTGTCGGCCACGCGCATCATCATGCTGTCGTACGGCCTGTCCGGCCTGGTGGCGGCGATGGCGGGCATACTGGTGTCGCCTATCACCACCGTCGGCCCCACCATGGCCTCGGCGCTGATCCTCAAGGCGTTCTCGGTGGCGGTGGTGGCAGGTCTTGATTCAGGTTTCGGCGTGGTGGTGGTGGGCCTGTTTCTCGGCGCACTGGAAAGCCTGGCCAGCTTCTACATCGGCAGCGGCTGGCGCGAGGCGCCGGGGCTGATCCTGCTGATCGCAGCACTGGCGCTGCGCCCCAATGGCGTATTCGGCAAAGCGACCATCCGCAAAGTATAACCAGGGCTGATTTGATTATGTGGAAACGTCTGTTACTCATTCGTGGCGCCGAGCTGGTGATGTTCGCCGTGCTGACCACCATTCCGCTGCTGGTGAGCAGCTCCTATTGGATCGGCATGCTCACCCTGCTGGCCATCTACGGCATCCTGCTGATCGGGCTGGATGTCAGCGTGGGCTACCTGGGTCAGGTCAACCTGGGCCAGGCCGCGTTCCTCGGCCTTGGTGCCTATGCTGCGGGCCTGTGCGTGTCGCTGCTGGGCTGGGGGTTGCCGGCGGCTCTGGTGGCGAGTGCGCTGATCGGCCTGGTGATCGGGGCGCTGCTGGCCCTGCCTGCGCTGCGCCTGGAAGGGCCGCAGTTTGCCCTGGCCACACTCAGTTTCGGTGCGCTCACCGTTACCGTGCTGAACGAGTGGGAGGGCCTCACCGGCGGCGCGCAAGGTTTGTCGGTGGACCGTCCGCTGCTGTTCGGCCTCAAGCTGGATGCGCCGGCCTTCTATTGGCTGTGCGTGCTGTTGCTGGCGCTGGTCTGGGTGCTGATGCGCAACCTGCTGTCGTCGCACTGGGGGCGCGCGTTCGAGGCCTTGCGCGACAGTCCCATCGCCACCGACGCGATGGGGGTGGGCACCTACCGTCACAAGGTGGCTGGCTTCGCCATCGGCTCGGCGCTGGGCAGCTTTGCGGGCGGCCTGTATGCCTTCAACTTCCAGTACCTGCAGCCGCTGGTGTTCGTGTATGAACTGATGGTCATCCTGCTGCTGGGCGTGGTGCTGGGCGGGCGCAAGAGCCTGTGGGGCGCGCTGGTCGGCGCTGCGCTGATCGTGCTGCTGCCCAACCTGCTGTCCAACCGCACGTTGTTCCAGGCGTTCTCCGCGCTCGGCCTGCTGCTCGCCGTGGTGGCGGGTACGCGCGGTCTGCTGCGCAAAACCACCAAGCCGTTCCAGGCCTTCGCGCCCATCGTGGCGATGGGTGCGCTCACCGTGGGCAGCCTGCTGGTGGCCGATACCGAAACATGGCGCAAGGCGATCTTCGCGCTGATGCTGTTCTCCGTGGTGGTTGGCCTGCCGGAAGGCCTGATGGGCTACGTGACGCAACTCCTGTCGCGCCTGTTCAAGGTGCCGCCCGCGCCGCTGCCCGAGGCGGCGGCGCTCGACAGCGTGCTGGCACCGTGTGCCCAAGGCAGCGGCGTCCTGCTTGAGCTGCGCAATCTCAAGCGCTATTTCGGCGGCGTGAAGGCGGTGGACGACATCACGCTCGACGTGCAAAGCGGCCACATACACGGCCTGATCGGTCCCAACGGTTCGGGCAAGAGCACGGCGGTGAATGTGATCTCCGGCCTGTACGCGCCCAGCGGCGGCACCATGCTGCTGCGCGGCAATGCCCTGCCCGCAGGCAACCTGTACAAGGTGGCGCGTGTGGGCATAGCGCGCACCTTCCAGAACCTGCAACTGTTCGGTGAGCTGTCCGCACTGGACAACGTGATGGTGGCGCTCAAGGGCGTTTACCACACGCCGCTGCCGCTGCTGCTGCTGGGCCTTGCGCGGCGCGAGGAAAAACATGCGCAGTCGCAGGCGCTGGCCCTGCTGCACCTGGTCGGGCTGGAGCACCACGCACGCAACCGCGCCAGGGATCTCACTTACGGCGCGCAACGCTTCCTGGAGATCGCCCGTGCGCTGGCGTGCAAGCCGCAGCTGCTGATCCTGGACGAGCCGGCCGCCGGCCTGGCCCACCCCGACGTGGCGCAGCTGGTCGAGATCATCAAGCGCATCCACCAGCGTGGCATCACTATCATATTAATTGAGCACCACATGGACGTGGTGAGCGAACTGTGCGACGTCGTGACCGTGCTCGACGGCGGCAAGATCATTGCCCAGGGCAGCGCGGACGAGGTGAAGCGCAACCCGCTGGTGGTGCAGGCCTATCTGGGCGCGGAAGCCCCTGACGCAGCGCATGCGTAAGGCAAGGCGGTTGTCCGCAGATTACGCAGATTGGCGCAGATTCGAGACATGAACGTGATCTGGTTGAGTGCTTGCCGGTCTCAATCTTGCGTAATCCGTGTCATCTGCGGTTGGATTTTTCGGTTTGTAAGGACACAAGAGGGGCGAACATGCTGGTAGTCGACAATCTGTATGCGGGATACGGCGCGAGCGAAGTGCTCAGCGGCGTAACGCTGCGCGTCAAACAGGGTACGGTGGTGGCGCTGATAGGCGCCAATGGTGCGGGCAAGACCACCACCATGCGCGCCATCTCCGGCATGCTGCAGCCCACCCGCGGGCAGGTGCTGCTGGATGGGCAGCCGGTACAGAAGCTGGATTCCTCGCGCATCGCCCGCCTGGGCCTGGCGCATTCGCCGGAAGGGCGCAAGGTGTTCGGCCCGCTGTCGGTGGAAGACAATCTGCTGCTCGGCGCCTACAGCCGCCTGCCCGCGCTGTTCGGCTTCCGCAGCCAGGCGGCGACGGATCTGGCACGCATCTACGAGCTGTTTCCGCGCCTGCGCGAACGTTCGCAGCAGGCAGCCGGCACGCTCTCCGGCGGCGAGCAGCAGATGCTCGCCATCGGCCGCGCGCTGATGGCCAATCCCAAGGTCATGCTGCTGGACGAGCCCTCCATGGGACTGGCGCCGGTGATCGTGCAGGAAGTGTTCCGCATCATCAAGCGCCTCAAGGAGGCCGGCATCACGCTGCTGCTGGTCGAGCAGTTCGCTCGCAGTGCGCTGGAGGTGGCGGATTACGTGTACGTCATGGAACACGGCACAGTGGTCGTGGAAGGCGAACCCGCTGCCATCCGCCAGAACCAGCGCGTGCTGGAGGCCTATCTGGGTTGAGCAGGGGGGCGGCTCGCCCTGTGCTATTCTTGCGCCCCGTTGAATTCGGTGTGAAGCAGATGAAGTATTTCTTGTGTGCCTTGTTGCTGTTGCCTGCGCTGGTGCTGGCCGATCAGGACGAGGACTTTCTTGCCGCGCGCGATGCGTTCCAGGCGGGCGACAGCGACCGCGTGGAGCAGCTGGCCGCGCGCCTGAAATCCGGCCTGTTCGAGCCATACGTCACCTATTACCAGCTGCGCCTGCATCTGGATATGAGCGATCCGGCGCCGATCAAGGAATTCCTGTCCCGCCCGGACGACACACCGGTGATCGACCTGCTGCGCAGCGACTGGCTCAAGCTGCAGGCGCGCAAGCAGAACTGGAGCGAGTTCGCCGCCGAATACCCGCGCCTGATGGAGTCGGATGACGAGATGATCTGTTATGCGATGCAGTCGCGTCGTGCCGACAACGAAGACCAGGTGCTGCATGACGCGCGCGACCTGTGGTTCAGCGGCAAGGGGCAGCCGGAAAGCTGCACCACCCTGTTCGACGCCGCGCTCACCGCCGGCGTGATCTCCGAGCAGGACGTGTGGCAGCGCCTGCACCTGGCGCTGGAAAGCAACAACATAGACCTGGCCAAACAATTGTCAGCGCGACTGCCGGCCGAACGCAGGCTGCCGAGCAGCGCACTGGAGCAGGCCTCCCGCCAGCCCGAGCATTACCTGAAGAAACTCAAGCTGAACAAGGCCACCGAGGGCCAGCGCCTGGTGGCGCTGTTTGCGCTGATGCGCCTGGCCAAGCAGATGCCGCAGCTGGCTTATCGTCAATGGGCGGGGCTGGGCGATGCATTCGAGCAGGGCGAGCGGCAGTATTTCTTCGGCTGGCTCGGCTATGAGGCGGCGCGTACGCTGGACCCGCGTGCATTGACCTGGTTCGAGGCCGCGGGCGACATTCAGCTCAACGATACGCAGCTGGCCTGGCGCACCCGCGCCGCCCTGCGCGCGCAGAACTGGCATGAAGTGTGGACCAGCATCGTCGCCATGTCGCCGCGCCAGCAGAAGGAAGGCGCCTGGCGTTACTGGAAGGCGCGCGCCTGGAAGGTGCTGGGGCGCGAGGCAGATGCCGACGCGCTGTTCACCGAGCTGAGTCGCGAATACAATTTCTACGGCCAGCTGGCCGCCGAAGAGCTTGGCGCCTCGCCCGCTTCCGGCATGTTCACCGTGAGCTATCAGCCCAGCAACGCAGAGGTCGAGGCCATGATGGCGCAGCCCGCCATCCAGCGCACCGTGGCGCTGTACCAGATGGGCCTTCGCCCCGAAGCGGCGAAAGAATGGTCGCTGGTGGTGCGCAAGCTGAACGACAAGCAGCTGCTGGTGGCTTCCGAAATTGCGCGGCGCAACGAGATGTATGACCGCTCCATCCATGCCGCAGACCGCACCCTGCAACTGCATGACTTTACCCTGCGTTACCCCGCCCCCTATCGCGACGCGCTGCGCGGCAACATCCGCGACAACCAGCTGGAAGAAGCCTGGGTATATGGCCTGATGCGCCAGGAAAGCCGCTTCGTCACGCAAGCCAAATCCAACGTAGGCGCTTCCGGTCTGATGCAGATCATGCCCGCCACCGCGCATTGGGTGGCTAGGCAACTGGGCATGCGCGACTACCGCAGCAAGCTGATCAGCCAGCTTGACGTCAATCTCAAGCTGGGCACCTATTACATGAAGAACGTGCTGGCCACGCTGGACAACAACCCGGTGCTGGCCTCGGCGGCCTATAACGCCGGCCCCGCGCGGGCCAGACAGTGGCAGGCCGACAAGCCGCTGGAAGGCGCCATCTACGTGGAATCCATCCCCTTCGACGAGACGCGCGACTACGTCAAGAAAGTGATGAGCAACACCGTGTATTACGCCAAGCTGTTCGGCGAATCCTCGCTGTCGCTCAAGCAGCGCCTCGGCACCATCGACGCGCGCAAGGATCGCTAGCGAATCTCTAATCAAGCCTTATTTGTCGTTCCCGCGCAGGCGGGAACCCAGTTAAATTAACCAGCTGGATCCCCGCCTGCGCGGGGATGACGACGTTAGCCTTCAGGTAATCTGTGAAACTGCGTAATCTGCGGAGAAAGCTTTAAACTTCCGATCATGACCACCACACCCATGAAAATCTATTGTGTCGGCGGCGCCGTGCGCGACGGCCTGCTCGGCCTGCCGGTGCAGGACCACGACTGGGTGGTGGTGGGCGGCACGCCCGAGCAGATGGTGGAGCTTGGCTACCTGCCAGTGGGCAAGGATTTCCCGGTGTTCCTGCATCCCGTGACACACGAGGAATATGCGCTGGCGCGCACCGAGCGCAAGACCGCGCGCGGCTACAAGGGCTTTGCCGTGTATGCCGCGGCGGACGTGACGCTGGAGCAGGATCTGTCGCGGCGCGATTTCACCGTCAATGCCATCGCGCAGGCTGCGGACGGCACGCTGATCGATCCCTACGGCGGCCAAACCGACCTTAAGGCCGGCGTGCTGCGCCATGTCAGCGCGGCCTTCAGCGAAGACCCGGTGCGCATCCTGCGCGCTGCGCGCTTCGCCGCACGCTATGGTTTCAGCATCGCGCCGGAAACGCAGGCGCTGATGCGCGAGATGGTCAGCAATGGCGAGGTGGATGCGCTGGTGGCGGAGCGCGTGTGGCAGGAGATGGCGCGCGGCCTGATGGAAAAGAATCCCTCCCGCTTCATCACCACCCTGCGCGAGTGCGGGGCGCTGCAGAAAATTCTTCCCGAGGTAGATGCGCTGTTCGGCGTGCCGCAGCCGCCTCAGCACCACCCCGAGATCGACTGCGGCATCCACACCATGCTGGTGCTGGATGATGCCGCGAGACATGGCTACGCGCTGGAAGTGCGCTTTGCTGCCTTGATGCACGATCTGGGCAAGGGCAACACGCCAAAAGATATTTTGCCGCGCCACATAGGCCATGAGGAGCGCAGCGTCGACCTGCTGAAAAATCTGTGCGACCGCTTGCGCGTGCCCGGCGAATGCCGCGACCTGGGCCTGCTGGTGGCGCGCTACCATGGCGACATCCACCGCGCGGAGCAGCTGCGCCCGGACACCATCGTGCGCCTGTTCCAGAGCTGCGATGCCTGGCGCAAGCCGCAGCGCTTTACGCAGATCCTCGAAGCCTGCATGAGCGATGCGCGCGGGCGCACCGGCCATGAGCAGGACGACTACCCGCAAGCAGGCTATCTGCTGCGCGCGCTGCACGCCGCACAGGCGGTGAATGCCGGCGAGATTGCACAGCAGTGCGAGGACAAGAACCTCATCCCCGAAAAAGTGCGCGAGGCGCGCATCGTGGCGGTGGAACATGCCCTCCGCGCCTGACAAGCTTGCCGAACTGTTGCGCGACGTGCGCGCCTGCACCGTGTGCGCCGCGCACCTGCCGTTCCCGCCCAAACCGATACTGCGTGCGAGCAGCACGGCGCGCCTGCTTATCGTCGGCCAGGCGCCGGGCCGGCGCGTGCACGAAACCGGCATTCCGTGGAATGACCCCTCCGGCGACCGCCTGCGCGACTGGCTGCAGCTCGACCGCGACACCTTCTACGACGAAAGCCGCATCGCCATCATCCCCGCCGGTTTCTGTTATCCCGGCAGCGGAAAACATGGAGACCTGCCCCCGCGCCCCGAGTGCGCCCCGCTCTGGCACCCGCGCCTGCGCGCCGCACTGCCGCAGATCGAATTGACGCTGCTGGTGGGCGGCTATGCACAGGCTTATTACCTGGGCGACAAGGCGCACAAAACGCTGACCGAAACCGTGCAGCACTACCGCGATTACCTGCCGGCCTATCTGCCGCTGCCGCACCCCAGCTGGCACAACCAGCAGTGGCTGAAGAAGAATCCGTGGTTTGCCGCGGAAGTGCTGCCGCTGTTGCGCAGCAGAGTGGTGGAGCTGGTGGGTAAATAAATCCTAGGGTGGTAGGTTGGATTTTTGCGAATGAGGTATGCAGCGCGATTGATTGGGTGGTTGGAATGCCCGATATGTTGGCGTTATGGAGGTAAGTAAATCTGTTTGCCTATCTTTGATAGTGCTGGTTACTTTCCAGCACCGTTAGGCTTTTTTCCTCTCAGCAATAAATTCTTTTCAACATATCTTTTACCGTCATAGCAGTACTCATATGTTTTGGACTCTGTCTTACCCGAGTTGCTATAGGAAGTGAGCTCACTGATCGCTAAGTTGTAGTACCCATTTGTGATTTCTTTCGAAATTCCAATTGTAAAGGCAACATTCTCGGTGTATTCGGGCCCTTCATATTCGTCGTCACAGGGTGATGTTCCACCATGATAGACCCACCTTGAGATAGGGTGTTCTATGAGTATTGGATTGATGCTATCGCCTTCCTGAACATACAACGTACGCATCGGACCACTGCCACCCCCTGCACATCTGATATCCACAGACAGCTTTACGTCGACGCCAAAAGCCCTGACTCCTGGAGCTACATCATAGCGAGCCGTATCGATTCTCAGGCTATCCACAGTGCTTATTGAATCCTCTTGTATTTTTCCTTTATAGATTGCGGCGACTTTGTTTTTGTTGGTGTCAACTAGCGCGACAATCAAAGATTTTTTGTATTCAACTTCAACACCAGAATCATAAGCATATGCGGCGATTATCATGGATTTGTCTTTTGGCCAACGCTTACAAGCAGATGCAATTGGTGAAAAGTCATTAACGCCAAGATTATTGCCAATGAGGGTAGTGATAGAGTTATTACAAGGCTGATTGTTATCGCCATTGATATCGGTTGCCGCGTTACAAGTGCTACTACATGCCACGCACAACAGGGCACCTATGTACTTAAAGATCTTAAGCATTAATCACCTAACAATATGGCCACGCAGTTTTCAGAAGCTCCATGAGCCCAGACATTTTTGCCTTCATCAAATTGAATGCAAACGATATACGAAGCCCGCATTCTGTTGACTGGACGAAACAGACTCTATACGAGAATTTGACCTGGGTGTGACGCTTTGGGTGGTTATTCATGGCGCATAGCTATGGCCTAGGTTCTTCGCATGGTACGATTTCTGCTCAATTCACTGCCACAGGAGAAACTGCGATGCCTGCTTATCGATATACCTGTCTTGTTGTACTGATCAGTTGCCTGTTGCCGCTATCTGCCCAGGCTGCCGATGTCGCTGCTGACGCAGCGCCCGTAGCGGCCCCGGCACCGGTCGCGGCCTCTGCCGTCGCCGCGGCACCCGTGCTGGGAACCGGCTACCCCAGAGGCCGTCACCTGGCCTTCGATATCGATGCCGCGCTGGATGCGGATACGCAGGTGGCAGCCAATGTGACACCGGGACAGAAGGTGTGGAAGCCGATGAAGAAGGTGCACTTCGATGCCGAGCTGCTTGCCCAGGCCACTGCCTGCGATACACAGCTGCTGGCGCAGATGGTGGCGGCAGGCGGGGTGGATTTTGCCAGCCTGCCCAAGATTACCAGCTGCATCCGCATCAAGACCGCCAAGGCGCATGAGCTGAGTGTATTTGTGCAGGACGATGTGGCCGCTGCGCTGGCGAAGAGCAGCAAGGTGGGCGATGCACTGCAGCTCAATGGCGTGTACGTGTATGCCAGCGAGGTGGACAAGAGCCTGGGGGTGATCGTCACCGGCCTGGGCAGCGACCAGGCAGACAAGGCCACGCAGCCGGGCAAGGCGAAGGTCGACAAGACGCAGTGCCTGGAACTGAAGACTTATGCCGAGATCGTGAAGTGCACCAGGGAAATGGACAGGCGCAAGTAAATGGGCAGGCAATTTTCCGAATTGAGCGACGAGCACATCGCGTTCATCCGCGCACAGAAGCTGTACTTCGTCGGCACTGCCACCGCAGACAGCCGCGTGAATGTGTCGCCCAAGGGCATGGACAGTTTGCGCGTGCTGGGCAGCCGTCGGGTGGTGTGGCTGAATGTCACCGGCAGCGGCAATGAGAGCGCGGCGCACGTGCAGATCGACCCGCGCATGACCATCATGTTCTGCGCCTTCGAAGGCGCGCCGCTGATCATGCGTTTGTACGGCAAGGCGCGTGTGCTGCATCCGCGCGATGTGGAGTGGGGCGCGCTGCTGGCACAGTTCCCGCCGCTGCCGGGTGCGCGGCAGATCTTCGTGCTCGACATCGATCTGGTGCAGACTTCCTGCGGCTTTGGTGTGCCTTTGTTCGACTATGCCGGCGATCGCGAAGCGCTCAACGAGTGGTCGCGCAAGAAGGGCGAAGCCGGCATCCGCCAGTACTGGCAGGACAAGAACCAGCTGAGCATCGACGACATCCCGACCCACATCCTCGGAGCGAGTAGGTCACAGATAGCGTGACTTGTCGCCCGCGCCGAAGCAGCGCAACGTATTCTCCATGCCTTTGCCGAAAGCGATCACCTTGAACAGCTCGCCCATCTCGGCCGGGCTGGTGAGTTTCTGCAGCTGGGTGGAGAGCGGCAGATAGTCGCGCAGATTCTCGGGGGAGGTTTCCTGCAGCAGGTCGGTGATGCCGCAGTTGAGCAGGAAGTGCGCCTGCGTGGTGTAGCCCAGCAGGCTGGCGCCGTGATCGATGGCGCTTTCGGCGATGGCGGTGAAATCCACGTGCGCGGTGATGTCCTGCAGGCCGGGCAGGAAGAAGGGGTCGTCGTGTGCGTGGTGGCGGTAGTGGCACATCAGGGTGCCGCTGGAGCGTTGCGGGTGGTAATACTCGCGTGCGCCGAAGCCGTAGTCGATGAACAGCAGCGCGCCGCTGTGCAGGCGCTCGCACAGGCTGCCGACCAGGCCGCGCGCGGTGAGCGAGATTTCGCTCACGTAGTCGTCGGGCACGCTGATCTGTTGCGCAATCTCCAGCAGCGCCGAACTCTGCGGCAGGCGTTCCGCCCAGATGAAACGCTCGCCCTCGCAGCTCACGCCGGTTTCCAGTATGCGCGCATCGGTCCAGTGCAGGAGATGCACGGGCAGGGCGTCCAGCACCTCGTTGCCGACGATCGCGCCGTCGAGCCGGTCGGGCAGGGCATCGATCCAGTGCACGCGCCCGGCCAGGTGCGGCAGGCGCTGTTGCAGCAGTTGCTGCTGACGGCTGCGCAGGTCAGGACTCACTTCCAGGATGGCATAACGCTCGGGCAGGATGCCCAGCTGCTCCAGCTCGCCCAGCAGGTCCATTGCGAGCTTGCCGCTGCCGGCGCCCAGTTCCAGCACCTGCGGCGCGCTTTGCGCCATGATGTCGGCCACCTGGCGCGCGAGGGTGCGGCCGAACAGGGGCGACAGTTCGGGTGCGGTGATGAAGTCGCCCTCTGCGCCCAGCTTGCGCGCCCCTGCGCTGTAGTAGCCCAGACCGGGTGCGTACAGCGCCAGCTCCATGAAGCGCGAAAACGGTATCCAGCCGCCTTGGCGCGCGATGTCGTCACGGATCAGCGCACTCAGCTGCCGGCTGTGTTCCAGGGCTTCGGCGGAAGGTAAGGGCAGGGAGGTGGACATATCGAACTGCGCAAATGCTGGGGTAGGGCGGCTAGCCTAGCCCACTCGACAGGCTTGTGCAATCGTAAAACCCCGGGCGGGGCAAGGCCGTGATTCAGGCGGGGTGCGGGATGTGTTAAATTACGCGGCTTGCTATGGGGCGGGAGAGGTTATGGAAGGCAAAGTGGTGCTGGTGACGGGCGGGGCAAAACGGGTAGGCGCGGCAATCTGCCGCCGCCTGCACCAGGCCGGCGCCAGCGTGATGATCCATTACCGCTCCTCCGTGGCCGAGGCGCAGGCCCTGTGCGACGAGCTGAACGGCCTGCGCGAGAACTCGGCAGCCCTGGTGCAAAGCGACCTGCTAGCCACCGCCAACCTGCCGCAGTTGGTGAGCGCTACCTTGCAGGCCTACGGCCGGCTGGATGTGCTGATCAACAACGCGTCCAGCTTCTACCCCACTGCGGTGGGCGAGATCAACGAAGACAATTGGCAGGACCTGGTCGGTACCAACCTCAAGGCGCCGCTGTTCCTGTCGCAGGCGGCAGCACACGCCCTGCGTGAAAGCCACGGCTGCATCGTCAACATCGCCGACATCCACGCCGAGCGGCCGATGAAGAGCTATGTGGTGTATAGCATCGCCAAGGCCGGCCTGGTGGCACTGACCAAATCGCTGGCGCATGAACTCGGGCCGCAGGTGAGGGTCAATGCAGTGGGCCCGGGTCCCATCATGTGGCCGGAGCAGGATGCGACCTTTAATGAGGATGAGCGCCGGCGCATCATCGCGCATACCCTGCTCAAGCGCGAAGGCACACCGGAAGACATCGCCCGTGCCGTGCATTTCCTGGCGCAGGATGCGTCGTATATCACCGGCGTGATGTTGCCGGTGGACGGCGGCCGCAGCGCCAGCCTGTAAATTTTTTAGAGTAGAACATGAGCACCAACGTACAACCCCTGCATTTCGAATCGCCCTCCACCAACTTCAACCGCCTGCGCGGCAAGCTGGAGCAGAGTGTGGGCAAGGCCATCGGCGACTTCAACATGATCGAGGACGGCGACACCGTGATGGTGTGCATGTCCGGCGGCAAAGATTCCTACACCCTGCTGGAAATCCTGCGCGCACTGCAGAAGCGCGCCCCGATCAAGTTCCGCCTGATCGCGATGAACCTGGACCAGAAGCAGCCCGGCTTCCCCGACCACGTGCTGCCCGACTACTTCAAGTCCATCGGCGTCGACTACCACATCGAGACGCAGGACACCTATTCCATCGTCAAGGAAAAAATCCCCGAGGGCAAAACCACCTGCTCGCTGTGTTCGCGCCTGCGCCGCGGCATCATCTACAAGGTGGCGGGCGAACTGGGGGCCAACAAGATTGCGCTCGGCCACCACCGCGACGACATGATCGAGACCCTGTTCCTCAATATGTTCTTCGGCGGCAAGCTCAAGGCCATGCCGCCCAAGCTGGTTACCGACAAGGGCGACCACGTGGTGATTCGTCCTCTGGCCTATTGTGCCGAGAAGGACATCGCCAAATTCGCACGCGGCATGGATTTCCCCATCATCCCCTGCAACCTGTGCGGCTCGCAGGAAAACCTGCAGCGCCAGAACATCAAGGAAATGCTCACGCAGTGGGAGATGCAATATCCCGGCCGCCGCCAGACCATCTTTACCGCCATGCAGAACGTGCGGCCATCGCATCTGCTCGATGGCAACCTGTTTGACTTCAAGGGCATCAAGGTGGGGGATAAGGTGGATGAGGGGGATATCGCGTTTGATGAGTGACGAATGAACACGTTCCTTCTCCCCTTGTGGGAGAGGGGAGACTTTCCGGGCATTCTTGGGGATGGCCTGACAGCTCCTTGTAGGTCGGGTTAGCGGTTGTTTGCGTAACCCGACGTTGAACTTCAACAGCTAACTTCAACAGCGTCGGGGGTTGCCCGACAGCAAGTTACCTTTCTTGACCGCCAAGAAAGGTAAACCGAAAGAAGGCGGCCCCTGCTGCGCCGCCCCTGCGGGGTTCCCTGCGTTGCTCGGCAGATCAGGCGGCTGCGGAACTCGCACGATCCGCTGCGCGGCCACGTGCTCAAACAGTCCTCGCCGACTACCCCTGACCCGCCTCTGCTACTCGGCGGCGCAGAAGGGGAGGGAATGGCGGTGTTGTGTGCGCGTTGCGCACAAATTTTTGGCTTTGTGATTGAGGCGTGGGCTTGGCCCACGCCTCAATGTTTTTGATTTTTGGTTTTGAAGTTCATCCCCTTGAGAGCCGCCTCGATCAGGCGGCAACAAGCGGAGAGGTAGGCGAGCACTGTTCGAGCTCCGCAGTGTGGCACGGGGTGTGTGCCACGCCAGGGCGAGTTGCGCAGCCCCGCTTGTTGTTGCCTGAACGAGGGAACCCCGCAGGGGCGGCGACTCGGGGTCGCCTTCTTTGGGTTACCTTTCTTGGCGAAGCAAGAAAGGTAACTGGCTGTCGGGCCACCCCCGACGGTTTTGATGTTGATTTTGCAGTTCAGGAAGATAGTCGCGTTATACCGCTACCTTGAAGATCACCTTGCGTATCTTCCCCTCCCCCACCAGTGGCGCATGTGCATCCTCCGGAAAGAAGATGCAGAAATGATCAGGCGGCACCGCCACCCATGACGCGGGTGCGTCGTCGAAGAAGCGGATGTCCTTTTCCAAGCTGTGCTCGCTCACCGGGTTCAGGCAGTCCGCCAGCGGCTTCCAGCCCATCACTTCATCACCTTCCAGCACAAGCTGGATGTCGATGTACTTGCGATGCGCCTCCAGTCGCGCGTGCTCCTGCGGCTTCCCCTGCGCATGTTCGACGATGACGATCAGATCTTCACCCACTATGGGAGAGCGGCCGGGAGCGAGCGCAAACAGGTCAGTGTTGCGGATGTAATCGAACGCTCGCTGGAACAACGGATGCAGCGCGGTATAGCGATCGGACTGGGAGAGCGTGGAGAGGATCATGTTTGTGCGACGGCCAATTTCTTATTTACGCTCGGGGAGCATTCGAGTCAGTGTGTTGTCACGCTTGATATAGTGATGGTACAGGGCGGCAAGTGCATGCAGGCCGATGAGGAAATAGCCGGCTGTCCCTGCAGTCTCGTGAACCTCCTTGATCAGCTTCGCCAAATCCTTGTTTTCCGCGATCAGTGCCGGCAGTTGCAGGCCAAAGAAAGGGATAGGCTTGCCGCTTGCGCTGAGCAGCAGCCAGCCGCTCAGAGGCATGGCTATCATCAGTGCATAGAGTGCCAGGTGCAACAGCTTGGCGGACAGCTGTTGCCAGTTCACCGGTTCAGGCTGGATCAAGGGTGTGGGGCCAGCCAGGCGGGCAATCAGGCGTGGCCAGACCAGCACGAACACCAGCATGCCGAGCATGAAGTGCCAGGTCTTCAGCGCCTCGCGGGGATCGCTGCCCTTGGGATACAGGCCGCGTAGTTCGATGGTCGCATATACCGCGATGAACAACAGCAACATCAGCCAGTGCAAGCCGATGGAAAGCGAGCCGTAACGGTTTGTTGTGTTTTGCCAGTTCATCACTCATCTCCTTATGCAAAGTCAGCCTGCTATCAGGGTGACAGCTAGCGTGCTGTAATGCGGATTATATGTTGTGGCCTTACAGAAAGCGCGCGAGCATGCCTTTGGCAGCATTGCCGCTGAGCGGAATGCGCACATGGTGCCCGCTGCCCGGCGCCACACTCAGGACCTCGCCTTCCATGCTGCGCATTTCCTTCAGTTCGACCACGCGGTTGCCGGCGGGATGGATGATTTCCAGTTTGTCGCCGACCTGGAATTTGTTTTTCACTTCGATCTCGGCATAGCCGTCGTTGCAGGCGACGATGTCGCCCACGTATTGCTGGCGTGAGCTTTCCGAGTGGCCGCGCAGGTAGTTCTGCTGTTCGTGGGTGTGGTGGCGCTCGTAGAAACCGTCGGTGTAGCCGCGGCTGGCCAGCGCGTCCAGCGCGCCGAGCAGGCTGTAGTTGAACGGCCGGCCGGCGACGGCGTCGTCGATGGCCTGACGGTAGACCTGGGCGGTGCGGGCGACGTAGTAGATGGACTTGGTGCGACCTTCCACCTTGAGCGAGTCGATGCCGATCTTGGCCAGTTTCTCCACGTGCTCCACGGCGCGCAGGTCCTTGGAGTTCATGATGTAGGTGCCGTGCTCGTCTTCCAGCACCGGCATCAGCTCACCGGGATGATCTGCACGCGAAATGACATAGGCGCGATCCGCCAGCGGATGGCGTGGCTGCGCGCCGCAGTCGGACAGGGCGCTCTCAGACAGCGCCTTGTCGAAATCAAAGTCGATTTTCTGGATGTCGCCGGCGCCATCCTCTTCTGCGTTGGCCACCTTGTAGTCCCAGCGGCAGGAGTTGGTGCAGGTGCCCTGGTTGGCATCGCGGTGATTGAAGTAGCCGGACAGCAGGCAGCGCCCGGAGTAGGCGATGCACAGCGCGCCATGCACGAACACTTCCAGCTCCATGTCAGGGCACTGCTGGCGGATCTCCTCGATCTCGTCCAGCGACAATTCGCGCGACAGGATGACGCGGGTGAGGCCGAGCGACTGCCAGAATTTCACCGCGGCGTAGTTGACGGTGTTGGCCTGCACCGACAGGTGCACATCTACCTCGGGCCAGCGCTCGCGCACCATGGCGATGAGGCCGGGGTCGGCCATGATCAGCGCATCCGGCTGCATCTCGATCACCGGCTCCATGTCGGCCATGTAGGTCTTGACCTTGGCGTTGTGCGGCATCAGGTTGCTGGCGACGAACAGTTTCTTGCCCAGCGCGTGCGCCTCGGCGATGCCGGTGCGCAGCTCTTCCAGCTTGAATTCATTGTTGCGTGCGCGCAAGGAATAGCGCGGCTGGCCGGCATACACCGCGTCTGCGCCAAAGGCGTAGGCGGTGCGCATCTTGTCTAGAGTGCCGGCTGGCAATAACAGTTCGGGTGCTTTCATGATGGTAACCTTGGTTCGTGTGCGTAGATTAGGACCTCAACAGGCTGATTCGGTTCAATCTGCGCAGTGGTCAGTTCAGGTCCGATAGCCCAGCCGTTGCAGGATTTCGCGCGAGGCCTTGGCCTGGTTCAGGGTGTAGAAGTGCAGGCCCGGTGCGCCGCCGGCGAGCAGTTTCTCGCACAGGCTGGTCACCACCTCGAGGCCGAAGGCCTGGATGGCTTCTGCATCATCGCCATAGCCCTCCAGCGTCTTGCGCATCCAGCGCGGAATCTCGGCGCCGCAGGCATCGGAGAAGCGCGCCAGCTGCGAGAATCTCACGATCGGCATGATGCCCGGCACGATGGGGGCGGTGATGCCCAGCTTGTGGCAGTCGTCGACGAAGCGGAAGTAGGCGTCGGCGTTGTAGAAATACTGGGTGATCGCCGAGTTGGCGCCCGCATTGACCTTGCGCTTGAAGTTGTTGAGGTCCTCGCGCGGCGATTTGGCCTGCGGGTGGAATTCCGGGTAGGCCGCCACTTCGATGTGGAAGTGTTCGCCGGTCTCGGCACGGATGAACGAGACCAGTTCGTTGGCGTACTGGAACTCGCCGATGCTGGCCATGCCCGAGGGCAGGTCGCCGCGCAGGGCAACGATGCGCTTGATGCCGGAGCTCCTGTAAGTCTGCAGCAGGCCGCGGATGTTGTCGCGGGTGGAGCCGACGCAAGACAGGTGCGGCGCAGCGTCATGGCCTTCGGCCTTGATCTGCAGGACGGTTTCCAGCGTGCGTTCCTGGGTGGAGCCGCCGGCGCCGAAGGTGACAGAGAAGAATTCCGGCTTGAACAGCGCCAGCTGTTTGCGTGCGGCGGTGAGCTTCTCCACGCCTTCCGCGGTCTGCGGCGGAAAGAATTCGAAGCTGATTGGTTGCTTGGGTGTCATGTTGATGATCCGCTTATTCGTGCAGATTGTCTCTGGACACTGGCGGCTTGCGCTGGAAGATCAGCATGGACAGCACCGAGGAGATGATGCTGTACAGCAGCGCACCCGCGACGCCATACCAGAAGCCGCTGACCTCGAAGCCCTTGAGCACCGAGCCGGCAAACCAGAACAGCAGGCCGTTGATGACCAGGATGAACAGCCCTAGCGTCACCACGGTCACCGGCAGGGTGAGCAGGATCAGCAGAGGCCGGATCAGCGTGTTGATCAGGCCGAGCACCAGCGCGGCGATCAGCGCGGCGGTAAAACCGTCCACGTGAATGCCGGGCAACACATAGGCCACGGTGAGCAGTGCCAGCGCATTGAGTATCCAGATGACAATCAGTTGCATGGTTAGTCCTTAAAGTGGCGGCGGTCCTGCAGGAAACGGGGCGTGCCAGGTTCCTGCAAGATTCGCGCTCATTCTAGGCCAGTTTTAGTAGCGATAGTGATTGGCCTTGTAAGGTCCTTCCTTGGCTACGCCGATGTAAGCGGCTTGCTGGTCGCTTAGCGTAGTCAGCTGGGCATTGAGTTTCCTCAGCTGCAGACGCGCCACTTTTTCGTCCAGATGCTTGGGCAGGGTGTATACGCCGACCGGATAGTTGCTGGTCTGGGTGTACAGCTCGATCTGTGCAATGGTCTGGTTGGCGAAGGACGAGCTCATCACGTATGAGGGATGGCCGGTGGCGCAGCCCAGGTTGACCAGGCGGCCCTTGGCCAGCAGGATGATGCGCTTGCCGTCGGGGAAGATCACGTGGTCGACCTGCGGCTTGATCTCTTCCCACTGGTATTTCTCGATCGACGCGACGTCGATTTCGTTGTCGAAGTGGCCGATGTTGCACACGATGGCCTGGTCCTTCATCTTGGCCATGTGGTCGTGGTTGATCACGTGGAAGTTGCCGGTGGCGGTGACGAAAATGTCGGCTTTGTCGGCGGCGTATTCCATGGTCACCACGCGGTAGCCTTCCATCGCGGCCTGCAGCGCGCAGATCGGGTCGATCTCGGTGACCCAAACCTGGGCAGACAGTGCGCGCAGTGCCTGCGCCGAACCCTTGCCCACGTCGCCATAGCCGGCGACCACGGCAACCTTGCCGGCCACCATCACGTCGGTGGCGCGCTTGATGCCGTCCACCAGAGACTCACGGCAGCCGTACAGGTTGTCGAATTTGGACTTGGTGACGGAGTCGTTGACGTTGATGCCGGGGAATTTCAGTTCCTTGCGCTCATGCATCTGGTACAGGCGGTGCACGCCGGTGGTGGTCTCTTCGGTCACGCCCTTGATGTGCTTGATGCGGGTGGAGTACCACGTCGGGTCCTGCGCCAGCTTGGCCTTGATGGCGGCGAACAGCACGGTCTCTTCTTCGCTGCTGGGCTTGGCAATCACCGACGGGTCAGTTTCGGCGCGGGTGCCGATATGCAGCAGCAGGGTGGCGTCGCCGCCGTCATCGAGGATCATGTTGGAGTAGCCGCCGTCCGCCCACTCGAAAATGCGGTGGGTGTAGTCCCAGTATTCGGTGAGCGATTCGCCCTTCACCGCAAACACCGGAATGCCGTCGGCAGCGATGGCTGCGGCGGCGTGATCCTGGGTGGAGAAGATGTTGCACGATGCCCAGCGCACCTCGGCACCCAGTGCGGTCAGCGTTTCGATCAGCACGGCGGTCTGGATGGTCATGTGCAGCGAGCCGGTGATGCGTGCGCCCTTGAGCGGTTGGGTCTTGGCGAATTCTTCGCGGATGGCCATCAGGCCGGGCATCTCGGTTTCCGCAATGCGGATTTCCTTGCGGCCCCAGTCGGCCAGCTTCATATCGGCAACGATGTAATCGGTGAATCCTTTTGCAGCAGCGTTCATGTTGATCTCCATTCAAGTTAATGAACAGGCGCAGTTGAAACTGTGAACCGCACCTCCGAGCCTGGCAGTCATTGCTGCTGCAGCGCCTCTCGGAGGTGGGGAAGAATGAGTGCAGGCAGCAAAGTGTGATTTTGCTGCCTGCGATGTGATACCGGTAATGCTTTACAGGCCAGCGTCAGCGCGCAATGCCGCTGCCTTGTCTGTGGCTTCCCACGTAAACCCGGGCTCTTCGCGACCAAAGTGACCGTAAGCTGCGGTGTTCAGGTAAACCGGGCGCAACAGGTCGAGCATCTGCACGATGCCTTTCGGACGCAGGTCGAAATGCTTCTTCACCAGCTCGGCGATCTTTTCGTCCGACACCTTGCCGGTGCCATAGGTGGTGACCCACACGCTGGTGGGCTGGGCCACGCCAATCGCATAGGAGATCTGGATCAGGCAGCGGCTGGCGAGGCCGGCGGCGACGATGTTCTTCGCCACATAACGGCCGGCATAGGCCGCAGAGCGGTCCACCTTGGACGGGTCCTTGCCGGAGAAGGCGCCGCCGCCATGGGGCGCAGCACCGCCATAGGTGTCGACAATGATCTTGCGACCGGTCAGGCCGCAGTCGCCCTGCGGGCCGCCGATGACGAAACGGCCGGTGGGGTTGACCAGATACTTGATGTCGCCCTTGATCAGTTCCTTGGGCAGCACGGGCTTGATGATTTCTTCGATCACCGCCTCGCGGATGGCTTCCTGCGTCATCTCCGGTGCGTGCTGGGTAGACAGCACCACGGTGTCGATGGCGAACGGCTTGCCGTCCTGGTAACGCACGGTCACCTGCGACTTGGCATCGGGGCGCAGCCAGTTCAGGCGGCCGTCACGGCGCAGTTGCGACTGGCGCTCGACGATGCGGTGCGCCATGTAGATCGGCAGCGGCATCAGCGTGTCTGTCTCGTCGCAGGCGTAGCCGAACATCAGGCCCTGGTCGCCGGCACCCTGGTTCAGGTTGTCGTCGTAGGCCTTGTTCACGCCCTGCGCGATATCCGGGCTCTGCTTGTCGTAGGCCACCAGCACGGCGCAGCCCTTGTAATCGATGCCGTATTCGGTATTGTCGTAGCCGATGCGCTTGATGGTGTCGCGCGCCACGTGGATGTAGTCGACGTTGGCCGAGGTGGTGATCTCGCCAGCAAGCACGACCAGGCCGGTGTTGACCAGCGTTTCTGCGGCGATGCGGGCATGTGGGTCTTGCGCCAGGATGGCGTCGACGATGGCGTCGGAAATCTGGTCCGCTACTTTGTCGGGATGACCTTCGGATACAGACTCGGACGTAAACAGGTATTCACTCATAACCACTCCAGTTTGCAGTGGACAGGCGGGGATGTGTCGTGCGGATTGAGGCCCACCCGGACATCCCGTGCCTGGCACGGGTTAACAGGTGAGCGTCGTTAAGACTTGCCGAGCCTGGCGGGACTACGCCCGTCGCAACGCTCCTCAGCAAATTGCGATTATACAGTGAAGTGGAACGATGACCAAATCACGGCTGCGGCCCAGAATGCTGACAATCCGAAGGGGGCTTGCGCTAAAATGCCGTGCGCCCTGCCGGTCTCACGCTGGCGTATGGCGGGCAATGGGCAGATACATCACTAAATCTTTCATGCGGACCCGGGGCAAAAACTTGCTGGCCGTCAACAACGCGCTTCCGAATTGCTTATGAGTTCATCTTTTGTCGTGTGGTTATTCGACCTGCTGGCGCGCTTGCCGCTGAGCTTCCTGCACAGGCTGGGGACGCTGCTTGGCTGGGTGATCTATCTGATGTCCGGGCCGTACGCCGGGCGCTTGCGGGACAATCTGGGGCACGCGCATGACGGCATGGCAGCAGCGGAATTCCGTCCGCTGCTGCGCGCCAGTGTGGCCGAGGCCGGCAAGAGCGTGGCCGAGCTGCCCTGGCTGTGGCGCCGGCCGGTAGTCGAGGTATTGCAGGCAGTGCGCCTATGCCATGGTTTCGCGCAGGTGGAGGCGGCCTGCAACAGCGGCAAGGGCGTGATCTTCCTGACGCCGCACATGGGCTGTTTCGAGATCATCTCGCTGTATGTCGCCGCACAGTATCACCTCACCATCATGTATCGCCCGGCCAAGCTGACCTGGCTGGATCGCGTCATGCGCGAAGGTCGTCAGCGCGGCAAGGTTACGCTGGCGCGCACCGACATCGGTGGCGTACGCGCCATGTACAAGACGCTCAAGCGCGGCGAAAGCATCGGCCTGTTGCCGGACCAGGTGCCCGGCAACGGCGAGGGCGAATGGGCGGAATTCTTCGGGCGACAGGCCTATACCATGACGTTGGTGGGGCGGCTGGCCGAATCCAGCGGAGCGACGGTGATGATGTCGTACGCCATCCGTCTGCCGAAAGGTGCCGGCTATGACCTGTATTTCGAGCCGCTGGAATTGGCTCCCGACGTTTCCGTGGCGCTGCAGATCAATCGCGCACTGGAGAAGGTCGTGCGGACCTGCCCGTCGCAATATCTGTGGAGCTATAACCGCTATAAGGTGCCAGCCGGTATTACTGCACCACAACAGGGAGGAGATGCCTGATGGCGCGTGTGGGCGTGTTCCTGTTGTGGCTGTTGCACTTCCTGCCGCTGCGCATGCTGGGCTGGATCGGCAATGGGCTGGGCATGTTGCTGTACACGCTGGCGCGCGAGCGGCGCGAGGTGGCGGCGATCAACCTGCGCCTGTGCTTCCCGGACAAGAGCGAGGCCGAGCGCGCGCTGCTGGTGCGTCGCCATTTCCGTGCCTTCGGTCGTAGCGTGCTGGAGCGCAGCATCCTGTGGTGGTCCAGCCCGGCGCGGCTGGAGCGGCTGGTCAAGGTGCGCGGGCTGGAGCATTTCGAGGTCGCGCGACAGCAGCCGAGCATCCTGCTCACGGCGCACTTCGTGGCGCTGGATGTGGGCGGTTCCTGGCTGTCGCGCCACATCGATGTGGTGTCCATCTACTCCAAACAGAAGAACGCCTACATGGAAGCGCTGGTGCTGCGCATGCGCAAACGCTTCGGCAAGCAGGTGCTGTTCTCGCGCCAGGACGGCATGCGCCCGGTGATCAAGGCGATGCGCGAGGGGCATCCGTTCTATTACTTCGTCGACCAGGACCTGACCGTGAAGGATGGCATGTTCGTGCCGTTCTTCGGCGTACCGGCAGCCACCCTCAGCACCCTGCCGCGCCTGGCTGAAATGGGCCGCGCCCAGGTGGTGCCCTGCATCACGCGCGTGCTGCCGGATTATCAGGGCTATGAAGTGACCTTCTATCCGCCGTGGGAGAATTATCCCAGCGGCGATCCCGCGGCGGATACACGCCGCATCAACGAGTTTGTCGAGCAGCGTGTGCTGGAAATGCCGGAGCAGTATTTCTGGGTGCACAAGCGTTTCAAGACCAGGCCCGAGGGCGAGGCCAGCTTTTATCCCGAATAAGTTTGCCTGCCCTGTCTGCGGGGCCGGAAGAGAGGACTGCCATGAAATATCACGACCTGCGCGACTTCATCGAGCAGCTGGAAAAAATGGGCGAGCTGAAGCGGATTTCCGCGCCCGTGTCCACGCATCTGGAAATGACCGAGATCTGCGATCGCGTGTTGCGTGCCGGCGGCCCGGCCATCCTGTTCGAGAATCCGCTCGATCGCGAGGGGCGCAAGCTGGCGATGCCGGTGCTGGCCAACCTGTTTGGCACGCCGCGCCGGGTGGCGCTGGGCATGGGTGAGGAGAGCACCGAAGCGCTGCGCGAGGTGGGCAAGTTGCTGTCCTACCTGAAAGAACCGGAGCCGCCCAAGGGCCTGAAGGATGCCTGGGAAAAATGGCCGGTGCTGAAACAGGTGCTCAACATGTCGCCCAAGGTGCTGTCGTCCGCGCCCTGCCAGGATGTGGTGTGGGAAGGCGAGGAGGTGGATCTGGCCAGGCTGCCGATCCAGCACTGCTGGCCCGGCGACGTGGCGCCGCTGATCACTTGGGGTCTGGTGGTGACGCGCGGGCCGAACAAGGCGCGGCAGAATCTCGGCATCTATCGCCAGCAGGTGATAGCCAAGAACAAGGTGATAATGCGCTGGCTCGCCCATCGCGGCGGCGCGCTGGACTATCGCGACCACTGCGAAAAAAATCCCGGCCAGCCGTTCCCCATCGTGGTGGTGATCGGTGCCGATCCGGCCACCATCCTCGGTGCGGTGACGCCGGTGCCGGATTCATTGAGCGAGTATCAGTTTGCCGGGCTGCTGCGCGGCTCCAAGACCGAGCTGGTCAAGTGCCTCGGCTCCGACCTGCAGGTGCCGGCCAGCGCCGAGATCGTGCTGGAGGGGGTGATCCACCCCGGCGAAACCGCGCTGGAAGGGCCGTATGGCGACCATACTGGCTACTACAACGAGCAGGAGACCTTCCCGGTGTTCACCATCGAGCGCATCACCATGCGCAAACAGCCGCTCTACCATTCGACCTATACCGGCAAGCCGCCCGATGAGCCGGCCATGCTGGGCGTGGCGCTGAACGAAGTGTTCGTGCCGCTGCTGCAGAGGCAGTTCCCGGAGATCGTGGATTTCTACCTGCCGCCGGAAGGCTGCTCCTACCGCATGGCGGTGGTGAGCATCAAGAAGCAGTATCCCGGTCATGCCAAGCGTGTGATGTTCGGCATCTGGTCCTTCCTGCGCCAGTTCATGTACACCAAGTTCATCATCGTGGTGGACGATGACATCGATGTGCGCGACTGGAAGGAAGTGATGTGGGCCATCACCACCCGCGTCGATCCGTCGCGGGACACCCTGCTGGTGGACAGCACCCCGATCGACTACCTCGACTTCGCCAGCCCGGTGTCCGGCCTGGGCAGCAAGATGGGGCTGGATGCGACCAACAAGTGGCCGGGCGAGACGCAGCGTGAGTGGGGTACACCGATTGTGATGGATGAGGCGGTGAAGCGCAGGGTAGACGAGATGTGGGGTGACCTCGGGTTGTAACTCAGATCTTTTGAAATAAAAAGCCGGAGCAAGTCCGGCTTCTTCATTTTTGCTTCAATCAGAAGTTATAGATGAGTCCGACTGATGCGCGAGTTAAATCAAGACCTGTATACGCTGTGTCATAAGTGGTTTTTCCCAAGCTTTCGTACTGTGCGCGTACGCCAACTTGTTTGTTGAAGTTGTACTGCGCGCCAATGCCGTAAATTACACTGCCAGTGATTGCATTTGAGCTTGTATTTGCAACACCATTCAGCGTTGTTGTGCCAGTGACAGCAGCTTTGCCCGACACAATTCCCAATCCAAGCTTGCCGAATAATTCGAAGCTGTCGTTTACAGCATAAGTTCCTACGGCTACAGCACTCCACATGGATTGGCTATAGGTGAAAGTGCCAGTTCCACTGGCGCTGACTCGCGTTACGTCACTGATTGCAGTGTAGCCACCTTCAACGGCCCAGACAGGGGAGAAATGGTAGCCTGCTGAAAGACTTGTTGAGCTTGGATTGTCCAGTGTCCAGTCAGCCATTGCCAAAGTCCCATAATCAATAGCGCCGTAAAAGGCGCCGCTGTTATCGGCAGCAAGAACTGGCGTTGCGACAAGAGCAGACAACAAGGCAACTGCTAGAATTTTTTTCATTTCTTTTCTTCCTGATTTTTATTTGAGGTTCAGCAAATGCAATTTACTCATATTCTTTTTCATGCCCAGAGTATGAGGTTAGATATCATCGTTAAATGACCAAGTGAGGGAAAACTCAATCCAGAGCGGACTGAACCTTGGCAGCGTCTATCTTATGTCAGCTCGCAATATCTGCGGCACTGGCTAAACGGTATATGGTTTTTGCATGCATTATGTGCTAGCGACTCATAAGGATGGCGCTTGCTGCGGGGATGCAGTGGTCGACGCGGGGAGACGGTCGTCCGAATGAGATGCGAGGTAGTTCGGACTGCGGGCTTGCAGCGATCTGAAATGAAAAAAGCCCGCCGAAGCGGGCTCGTTTGGCCTTGGCGGTAATCAGAAATTGTAGACTGCGCCCACGGAAATGGTGCTTGCCGACATGCGTGGCGGGACGTTGTCAAAGTAGCCGTAATCTTCGTACTGCGCACGTACACTGAGCTGTCTGCTTACGTGAAATTGCGCGCCAATTCCGAACATCAGGCTGCTTTGCGAGTAGCTGGCAAGGGTGCCCCAGGCGTCAGCGTACTTCTCGCTGTTGTTGGCGATGCCCAGTTTGCCGATCAGGTCGAATTGCGCATTCAGAGGCAGGCTGCCCACGGCTGCGATCTGCAATGAAGAAGCGGACAGGGTAATACCGTTCCATGTCGAATCGCCGAACATGGTGTAGCCGATTTCCGCAGCCAGCATAGGGCTGAAATGGAAGCCGCCAGCGATGCGCATCATGCCGGGGCTGGAGAATGGGCTTGTGTTGGTGTAGGTTGCCAGACCCAGATCGCCCGCAATATAGGCCTTGCCGGTATTGTCGGCGAGGGCGGGAGCGGCTACAAAAGTGGACAACAGTGCGGCAAGAGCAATTTTCTTCATTTCATTTCCTTGGGTGGTTACTAATTCCAGGCGGCATTAAAGAAGCCGGCATGAAGCCGGCTTTCCTGTTGCCTGCAGAGATCGCTTAGAAGCGTACCAGTGCGCCGATATACAGGTTATCGGAGTAGTAGCTGTTGAGGTCCAGGCCGAGGCGGGCGCTGACTTGCGGGGTGAAGTCATATTGTGCGCCGCCACCCAGCACAAAGCTGTTGTCGGTGAATGTGTAGCCCCACACGGACACGGTTGTGTGAACCAGGCCGGCTTTGCCGAATACGGACAAGCCAGGCAGGCCTTGCAGGTTCAGCGGAACAGTGGCGACACCAAACAGGCCGAGGCTGTTTGCGCTGGCATAGTTGCCGCAGTTGGCCAGGCCGCAGCCGCTGTAGCCGGAGTGGCTGCCGTAGCTGGTGTATTCCAGTTGTCCTGCGAACATCTTGTTGAATTGATAGCCGCCCAGCACGGTCACGCCATCACCGACTTGCAGGCCAGCGTAGAACGGTGTTTCAGCAGAAGCAGGGGCTGCAAAAGCAGCCAGAAGCAACGATACAGCAGCGATAATTTTTTTCATGATTTCCTTGGTGAGGTAAAAGCCGGGCAAACCGGCACAAGTTATTAGGCTTGGTTAAAAGCGGGCGCATTTTAGATCCATTGGGGCGAGATGGTGCAATATGGCCTGACAAGCGTATCGTGGGCTCCGACAAACGGATTATACGGGACGATCGGCGGATTGCCAGCGCCGACAGGCGGCGCTCTGTGATGTGTCGGGCCTCCGCCCGCGGTCGCGCTACTGCTGCTCCAGCCATTCAACCAGGGCATCCTGCGCCCGCTGGCCGGCCGCTGCGTTGGCATGATTGATGAGGAAGACCGTGATCCATTGCTTGCCGGTGCGCGAGTTGACGTAACCGGCAATGCTCTTCACACCTTCCAGCGAGCCGCTCTTGAGATGCGCGTGGCTGGTTGCGGGGCAATTGTCCAATCGTCTCCGCATGGTGCCGTCCACGCCGACGATGGGCAGAGAGGCTTCCACCTCGGCAGACAGCGGGCTTTGCTGCACGCTCTGCAGCAGCAGCGACATGCTGAGCGGGCTGATGCGTTCCTTGCGCGACAGGCCGGCGCCGTTCTCCAGCACCAGCTCCGGGAAGCTCAGCCCCTTGTGCGCCAGCCAGCTGCGTATGGCCTGGGTGCTACGGGCTATGCTTGCCGGGACGGCGGGGTGGATCAGGCCGTCCAGCGCAGCGCTGGCGTCGGCCTGGGCAAACGGCTGTGCCGGGACCGCGCTGGCGGCCTCTGCGCCAGGCTGCGTTTCGGGCTGGTCCATGCTGGGTGCAGGGCCGCCGTTGTTGGCGCCCAGGCTGAGAAACAGCTGGCGGGCCATCACATTGTTGCTGAATTTGTTGATGTCGCGAATCAGCTCCGTCAGCGGCTGCGAGTAATGGGTGGAAAGCAATGTCGCACCGGCCGGCTTTACGCCTTCATGCGTGCCGCCGTGCAGGCGGCCGCCTACCTCCTGCCACACGTCACGAAACACCGCATCAAAATAGCGGCTGTGCGGCAGCAGGCTGAACGGCTTGTCGTGTTCTCCGCAATTGAGGGGGTAGTCGCCGCGCACCTGAATGGCGTCGCCCTGCAAGCGCACCTGTATGTTGTCGTCCCAGTCAGCGCAGTTGTGCCGCCCTCTGCGTACCACGCGATCATCCAGGGTGTAGCCGGCCAGCGCCGGTTCAGTGGTGACATTTACCCGGCTGTCGCCGCTGGGCATGAAGCGCAGGCGAATGGCGTTGAAGTTGAGCAGCAGCGCATCCGGCCCCACGTTGTAGGCGCGGCTGGGGTCGTTGTCGAAGGCGCCCGGGTCTATCTCTTCGGCCGCGAAGGCGCTGCGATCCAGCACCAGGTCGCCGGTGATTTCACGCAGGCCGCGGTTGCGCAAATCATGCAGCCACATCCAGAATTGTTCCACGGTAATTTTGGGATCACCGTAGCCCTTGATGATCAGATTGCCGTGCAATACACCGTTTTCCAGTTGGCCATCCAGCCAGGCTTCCGTCTTCCAGCTGTAGGCCGGGCCGAGCAGCTCCAGTGCGGCATAGGTAGTGAGCAGCTTCATGGTCGACGCCGGACTCATCGGTCGCGCGGCATTGACCTGGATGAGCGGTTTCTCGGCCCCCAATTCGCGCACGACCACCCCCACGCTGCTGACGGGAATGCGCGCATGATGCAGCGCATCCAGTACAGGCTGCGGCAAATCCATGGCGCGTGCAACAGGGCTGAACAGCAGGGTGGCGAGCAGCCACCGGGCATAAACGGGTTTCATGTGGGGTCAGGTGTCACACAAGTTTCTCGATGATTTTCAGGGTGCGTGCGGCGAGCAGGTCCATTTCGGCATCGCTGATGACGTAGGGCGGCATGAAGTACACCGTGTTGCCCATCGGTCGCAGCAGCAGTTCGTTTTCCAGGCCGAGCGCAAAGCAGCGCTGGGCAAAGTCTGCATGCGGTGTGTCTACCTCGAAGGCCCAGATCATGCCGCAGTGACGGAAGTGCTTGACCTTCGGGTGCTCGCGCAAGGGTGCGCAGGTCTGCATGAAGTAACTGGCCTTGCCGTGATTGACCTGCAGCACCTCGTCTTCTTCGAAAATGTCGAGGGTGGCGAGCGCGGCGCGGCAGGCCAGCGGGTTGCCGGTGTAGGAGTGCGAATGCAGGAAGCCGCGCGTCAGTTCGTCATCGTAGAAGGCCTGGTAGATCGGCTCCTGCGTCATCACCACGGACAGCGGCAGGTAGCCGCCGCTGATGCCCTTGGACAGCAGCAGGAAGTCGGGTGAGACATTGGCCTGCTCGCAGGCGAACAGCGTGCCGGTGCGCCCCATGCCGACGGCAATCTCATCGGCGATCAGGTGTACGTTGTAATGGTGGCAAAGCTCGCGCGCGCGCGCGAGGTAGATCGGGTGGTACATCGCCATGCCCGCAGCCCCCTGCACCAGTGGTTCGATGATCATCGCGGCCAGCTGCTGGTGATGCTGCTGCAGATAGGCTTCCAGCTGGGTGGCGCAGCGCAGCGCGTAGTGTGCTGCTGTTTCCCCCGGTGCGGCATCGCGCCAGTCCGGGCTGGGCACGGTGGCATTCTGCTTGATCAGGGTGCCGTAGGCATCCTTGAACAGGGCGACGTCGGTCACGCTCAGCGCGCCCAGGGTTTCGCCGTGGTAGCTGTGCTGCAGACTGATGAAATCGGTCTTTTGCGGCTGCCCGCTGTTGCGCCAGAAGTGCACGCTCATCTTGAGAGCGATCTCGGTGGCAGAGGCGCCGTCGGAGGCATAAAAACAGTGTCCCAGGCCCTTGGGTGCCAGTTGTGCGAGGCGTTCCGACAATTTCACCACCGGTTCATGAGTGAAGCCGGCCAGCATCACGTGTTCCAGTTTGCCGAGCTGGTCCACCAGTGCCGCATTGATGTGCGGATTGCAGTGCCCGAACAGGTTCACCCACCACGAGCTCACCGCATCCAGGTAACGCCTGTTCTCCTGGTCATACAGCCACACGCCGCTGCCGCGCGCGATCGGCACCAGCGGCAGGGTCTCATGGCGCTTCATCTGCGTGCACGGATGCCACACGGCAGCGCGGGATCGGGCAAGCAGTTCGGCATTGCGATGCATGGCTGGGCGCTCCTCTGAAAGCGGGTGTTGGGGACGGATATCGCAGCGGGCGACGCGTGCGGCCAGAATGGCGGGGATTATAGAGGAACTGCCCTGCGCGACCGGCAACAATTTGCCGTGCCGGAATGGGCTTGTTTCGGGCGCGGGTATTGTTGACTAAAACCGTCAGGATTAGGGTAGCATACGTCCTTTCGTTCGACGAGTGGCAATGGTCGCTTGTTGAATGATATTTCGCGACACAAATAGATTTCTGGAGGATGTAGAGATGACTGATGCAGTATGTGCAAAGAAGGGACCTTATAAGATGGAATTGGCGGCGGGCGATTATTACTGGTGCGCCTGTGGCCGCTCAAAGAATCAGCCTTTCTGCGATGGTTCGCACTCGGGAACGGATATTTCGCCGGTCAAATTTACCGTGGAGCAAAAGGAAACCAGATACATGTGCGGCTGCCGTGCCAGTAAGGGAGCGCCCTTCTGCGATGGCTCGCACAACCGTCTGTAATAGCTGTTCGGTTTTCATGTAATCCGGCCCGCCTTGTGCGGGCCGGTTCATTTCAGGCCAAGCCTGGCGTTGCACGGACAAAGAATTGTTGCCGTGCACTTGAAATAACGCGCCTCCGCCCCTATCATTGGCAGTCGCAGGCGCAGAGTGCTAAAACTTGCGCCGATGTTTTTTAATCGATTGTTTCTTAGGAGATAACAAGCATGAAAATCCGTCCTTTGCACGACCGCGTAATCGTTAGACGCATGGAAGAAGAGCGCAAGACCGCATCCGGTATCGTGATTCCCGATGCTGCCACCGAGAAACCAGATCAAGGCGAAATCATCGCCGTGGGCAACGGCAAGATGGGTGATGACGGCAAACTGCAGCCCATGAACGTGAAGGTGGGCGACAAAGTGTTGTTCGGCAAATATGCCGGCCAGACATTCAAGATGGATGGCCAGGAATTCATGACGATGCGCGAAGACGACATCATCGGCGTCATCGAAGGCTAAGCAGAATTTAACGAATCTCAGGAGAAATCAACATGGCAGCTAAAGACGTAAAATTTCATGACGCAGCCCGTGCCAAGATGGTGGTTGGCGTCAACATCCTGGCCGACGCGGTCAAGGTGACTCTGGGCCCGAAAGGCCGCAACGTGGTGCTGGACCGCTCCTACGGCGCGCCGACCATCACCAAGGACGGCGTATCCGTGGCCAAGGAAATCGAGCTGAAAGACAAGTTCGAGAACATGGGCGCGCAAATGGTGAAGGAAGTGGCCTCCAAGACCTCCGACGTGGCCGGTGACGGCACCACCACTGCCACCGTGTTGGCACAGTCCATCGTGCAGGAAGGCATGAAGTTCGTGACTGCCGGCATGAACCCGATGGACCTCAAGCGCGGTATCGACAAGGCCGTGACTGCCGCAGTGGAAGAGCTGAAGAAGATTTCCAAGCCCTGCACCACCAGCAAGGAAATCGCCCAGGTGGGCTCCATCTCCGCCAACTCCGACAGCGCGGTGGGCGAGAAGATCGCCGAAGCCATGGCCAAGGTGGGCAAGGAAGGCGTGATCACCATCGAAGACGGCACCAGCCTGCAGGACGAGCTGGCCGTGGTTGAAGGCATGCAGTTCGACCGCGGTTACCTGTCGCCCTACTTCATCAACAACCAGGACAAGCAGATTGCCGCCATGGACAATCCCTACATCCTGTTGCACGACAAGAAGATTTCCAACATCCGCGACCTGCTGCCCGTGCTGGAGCAAGTGGCCAAGGCTGGCCGCTCGCTGCTGATCATCGCTGAAGACGTGGATGGCGAAGCGCTGGCAACCCTGGTGGTCAACAACATCCGCGGCATCCTCAAGACCGTTGCGGTCAAGGCCCCTGGCTTCGGCGACCGCCGCAAGGCCATGCTGGAAGACATCGCCATCCTGACCGGCGGCACCGTGATTGCGGAAGAAGTGGGCCTCACACTGGAGAAGGCGACCCTGGCAGAACTGGGCCAGGCCAAGCGCATCGAAGTGGGCAAGGACAACACCACGCTGATCGACGGCGCCGGCAAGGAAGATGCGATCAAGGGTCGCATTGCCATGATCAAGAAACAGGTCGAAGAGTCCACCAGCGACTATGACAAGGAAAAGCTGCAGGAGCGCATGGCCAAGCTGTCCGGTGGCGTGGCCGTGATCAAGGTTGGCGCTGCAACTGAAGTGGAAATGAAGGAAAAGAAAGCCCGCGTGGAAGACGCGCTGCATGCGACCCGCGCCGCGGTGGAAGAGGGCATCGTCCCCGGCGGTGGCGTAGCGCTGATCCGCGCCAAGGCAGTGGTATCCAAGCTCAAGGGTGACAACCACGACCAGGACGCCGGCATCACCATCGTGCTGCGCGCAATGGAAGCCCCGCTGCGCGCCATCGTGCACAATGCAGGTGACGAGCCTTCCGTGGTGGTCAACGCGGTCGTGGCTGGCAAGGGGGTCAACTACGGCTACAACGCTGCCAGCAGCCAGTATGGCGACATGATGGAAATGGGCGTGATTGACCCGACCAAGGTAACCCGTACTGCACTGCAGAACGCGGCATCCGTGGCCGGCCTGATGCTGACCACTGCCTGCATGGTAGCCGAGCTGCCGGAAGACAAGCCGGCGGCTGCTGCCGGCGGTATGGGCGACATGGGTGGCATGGGCGGCATGATGTAATTTGAACCTACTGCGCGACTCGATTCACCCGTAAAGGGTGGCCCGATGGTACCCGGTGGCTTTCGCCACCACCCATTCGCTCGCGGCGTTGCGCGGTGTTGGCTCCGGCATCACGCGCTTTGCGCATGAGCCTGCACCGCAACTGCGTTGTCGAAATCCTCATGTACTGCAAGTACACTCCGGTTTCTCCGCGCCGTGCGCCTTGCACTCGAGCCGCTCGCTACGGTTCAGGTGCATTGCTTCGAACAAACCCCGCTACGGCGGGGTTTGTTTTTGTGATGACGACTCGCCCAAGCCGGATGGTTTGCATAAATCCTGTTTGCCGCTATAATGCGCGACTTCGCGAAATCGCAAGATGGTTTCGAAGTGCGAATTTGGCTCGGTAGCTCAGTCGGTAGAGCAGAGGATTGAAAATCCTTGTGTCGGTGGTTCGATTCCGCCCCGAGCCACCAAATAAGCAAAGAGGCCTGCAGAAGATGCAGGCTTTTTTCATCCCTAGCCGTTCAGAGGTTTAGGAGAAGTAGGGGCAGGGCTGTACAGGCCTCTACAAACGGGTTTGGGAGTGGTAGTTCAGTTGGTTAGAATACCGGCCTGTCACGCCGGGGGTCGCGGGTTCGAGTCCCGTCCACTCCGCCAACACACAAAAGGCCTGCAGAGATGCAGGCCTTTTTGTTTTCTACAAATGCCCCATTTTTTCTTCAATTTCTCCGAAAATTGGGGCAAGCCCGTTGGCCATCTGTACAATGATTCAGGAAGAAAATACTCCAATTTATCCATGTATGACAGAAGAAGGTTACACAGCTACAGTTGATTACGAGCATATAGATGTTGCTCTAAAATCGTTCTGGTTGCCCTTCAACGAGCTAGTGAGCGAAATGGACTCGTTTGTACCACGGCCCTTGTCGGACTTCGCAGACAAGCAGAACGCCTTGTCTGCTCATCTTAGGGGCATGAATCCTAATATGTCCGACGAAACGGCAAATGAGGAGGCAAGAAGGCTAGTCGCATCTTCTGAATCCGGTGACTGGCAGTTTTGGCGGCTATTCTCAGCCAGGCTGATGACAATGCACGTCACAGTCACGCTTCTCTCACAGGCACTGTGTGAGGCAGAAATAAATGCAATTCTGGCAACAGGGCTCCACGAAAAGGGTTTGGCTAAGCGATTTGAGAAAATTGAGAGGGACAGCCTGAAGATAAAATGGCTAAAGCACCCCAAAATTTTCGCTCCAGAATATGAGTTAAAAGAGGATTCGGCGCTGTTCGAAACCCTGAGTCACCTAATATCGCAACGTAATGCTTGGATGCACCACAAGATTCAATTGAGGGTTGGGGAAAAAGAAATTCTGGAAGGGTCAAAGCTAAAGAGGCTCTCATATCAGGAGAACGTATATTGGATAAAACGCTACTTTAGTCTGCCCTATGATCTTGCGGCTCACATGCTCGCACAGTCTCGACAAATGACGGCGTTCCTTATTTGTTACAACCGCTCACCAATTCCGGTCGCAGAAGCTCATAGCGAACAGGCCAGCTAGTTATTTATATGGGGTGATCTTGTGCAGATAAGGCCTGCAGAGATGGCAGGCCTTTTCTTTTTTTCGGCGCACTGTTCTGTGCGTTCTAATGCAGCAGGCTGTCTACCCTGAGCAGGGTCAGTATGCCCAGCACGGCAAAGATGCCTGCCGCGATGCTGTGCACCAGTTTCATCGGGATCTTCTGTGCCAGCCTGTCGCCAACGAACACGGCGGGCACGTCGGCCAGCAGCATGCCCAGGGTGGTGCCCGTCACGACCAGTACGGGGTTGGGGAAATGCGCGGCGAGGGCGACGGTGGCGATCTGGGTCTTGTCTCCCATCTCGGCCAGGAAGAAGGTGACTAGAGTCGCGCCAAATACGCCCAGGCGGCTGGCGATCTGCGTTTCCTCTTCTTCGATGGCATCTGGAATCAGGGTCCAGATGGCCATGCCGATAAACGACAGGCCCAGCACCCAGCGCAGAATTTCGGGCGAGGTCATTGCCGTGATCCAGGCGCCCAGTGCGCCAGCCAGGCCGTGATTGAGCAGGGTGGCGACCAGGATGCCGGCAATGATGGGAATGGGCTTGCGAAAGCGTGCGGCGAGGATGAAGGCGAGCAGCTGGGTCTTGTCGCCGATTTCAGCCAGGGCGACGACGCCGGTCGAGACGAGGAGATCTTGCATGATGAGGGTCGAGAGCGAGTGTGGTGGCGGTTTCCCGGAGGTTCAGACAGGTAATGAGGCGCGGATTGTAGTGCCGCGCGGGACGCTCCAGCAAGCTGACCTGGTCTGTCAGGCTTGTCAGCGCGCCGCTTCGTTGTCATGATAGGAAAAAAACACGATTTGATTCAGCTGGTTCACGAGTGCGCCCAGCACAAGGGGAGATAATCTAGATGATCCTGTCATTCCTGGCTGGAATGGGGAAAGGGAAGGGAAGCAAGGCTGTCGCCCTGGCATTGGCATGTCTTTCCATCTTTGCAGTGCTCGCGTTGTACTACACGCAGAACTCCTTTCTGGATGCATTTGAGGCCAAGACCTATGATTTGCGCTTCAAGCGCCTGCGCGGCCCGCTTCCGGTTACGCCTGACATCGCCATCGTGGCCATCGATGAAAAGAGCGTGCGCGAGCTGGGGCGCTTCCCCTGGAGCAGGATTCAATACGTGCCCCTGCTGCAGCAGTTGCATGCGGCGGGAGCCAAGGCGGTGGTGTTCGATGCCTTCTTTCCCGAACGTGAAAGTGCCGCGGCAGACCGCGCGTTTGCTGCGGCCATCCTCAAGGCAGGCAATGTGGTCCTGGCAGCATCGTTCGACTTCGACAATGCGATGCACGTGGTCGGCGAGACTCGCTCGCTGCCGGAAATCGAGCGCGCTGCTGCGGGCATTGCCCATATCAACATGCTGCCGGACGATGACGGCGTCATCCGGCGCAATTTTCTGCTGATTGAAGCGCAGGGAAAACTGATGCCCTCGCTGGGCCTGCAGGGGGCGATGGCTGCGCTGGGCGAGAAAACATTCAAAGCCGGTGCGTTCGAGGTGCATGTGGGCGAGCGCTCCATCCCGGTCAACGGCAGCCGGGCCATGTGGGTCAACTACACCGGGCGCACCGGCAATTATCCGCGCTATTCGTTTACCGACATCGTGCATGGGCGCGTGGCCCCGTCCCTGCTGAAAGACAAGGTGTTGTTTGTAGGAGCCACCGCATTGGGCATCTACGACATGCGCGTGACGCCGTTTGATGCCAATACGCCCGGGGTGGAGGTGCATGCCACGGTGGCGGACGACATCATCAGCGAGCGCTTCATACGGCAGAGCGGGCTGGAAGCCCTGTTCGACATGGTGATGATCGCCGCGGTGGGTGCGCTGACCTTCTATCTGACCATGCACATGCGCTTGTATGGCGCATTGCCAGTCACCCTGCTGCTTGCTTCTGCCTATGTCTGGTTGAGCTACTGGATGTTCACTGCAGGGCACTGGGTGAGCATGGTCTATCCGCCGCTGTCTGCGATCGCCGTCCTGATGGTTGTGGGCAGCTTCCGCTATCTGGTGCTGGAACGCAGTGCGCGCGAGATGCGCTCCATGTTCTCCAGCTACCTGTCAGACAAGCTGGTATCGCGCCTGGAGCGGGAGCCGGACGCCGCCCGCATCGGCGGCGACATCAAGGAAGTCACCATCCTGTTTACCGACATCAAGGGATTCACCACTTTCAGCGAGAAGCACGAGCCACAGGACGTGGTGGCGCGGCTGAACGAGTACCTGGGCGCCATGGTGCAGATCATCGAGGAATTTGACGGCACGGTGGACAAGTTCATCGGCGACGGCATCATGGCATACTGGGGCGCGCCGCTGTCGCAGCCGGAGCACGCCAAACTGGCGGTGGCCTGCATGTTGGCGATGCGCAAGAAGATGGAAGAGTTATCCAGAAAATGGACCCAGGCGGGCGTGGATGTCTTTGCGATTCGCGGCGGGGTGCAGTCCGGCGAAGTGGTGGCGGGCAATATCGGTTTTCGCGGCAAGAAGATGGAGTACACAGTGATCGGCGATACCGTCAATCAGGCAGCGCGCCTGGAGGGAACGGCCAAGTACTATGGCGTGCAGTTCCTGGTGGGGGAAAGCACCTATCAGCTTACGCGCGAAGTGTTTCGTTATCGCGAGCTCGACAAGGTGCGGGTGGTGGGCAAACAGGTGCCGGTGACCATCTACGAGTTGTGCGGGCTATTGTCTGAGCCTGAAGGCCCGCTGCTGCAGCGCTTCAATGCTGCATTGGCCCTGTTCCGGGCACGCCAGTGGGCGGCGGCTGAGGCGGCCTTTGCAGCCATTCAGCAGGAATGTGGCGATGACATTCCTAGCCGGATCTATCGCGAACGCTGCATGCATTTTGCAGGAACGCCGCCACCCCTGGATTGGGACGGTGTCTCCAATCGTCGCGACAAATAGCTGCAAACCTGCAATTTTCAAATAATGTAGAAATCGTTGGGATGACATGATGCGTATTTTTCTGAGCACTACCTTGTTTCTGACCCTGGCTGCGAGCGCGCTGGCAGCACCCGAACTGGCACCTTCCGTCGGTTTGCCGCGGGTGGATTTTGTCAAAGATCTGCCCATGAATGGCGCGCGCAAGCTGCTGGGCTGGCAGGCAGGTAATTTCTATCTCGCCCAGCAGGATGGCAGCGTGGATGTGCTGGACAAGGATGGGCACAAGAGACTGAGCTTGCAGGGCAAGGATGCCAAAGGCGGACAGCTGCTCAGGCAGCCGGAGGCGGTGGCCGTGGCGGAGGGAGTCATCTACGTCGTGGATAGCGAAACCAGCCAGGTGGTGATGTTTACCGCTGAAGGAAAATACAAAGGCAGTTTTGGCGCACGCAAGGGCGGGTTTTTCAAGAGTGGCTCCGCGAATGAGCTCAGCTCGCCACATGGCATTGCCGTGCACGAAGGAATCGTCTATGTGACGGATACCGGTAACCACCGCATCCAGCTGTATGGCAGCAACGGCGTGTATCTGACCGCACTGGAAATCGATGCGGCAGCGGAAAACAAGGCGGCCAAGGACAAGGGGTTGCCCTACAGGCTGGGTGCGCCAACCGATATTGCGATCAGCGTGCAAGGGCAGATTTTCGTGCTGGATAACGATGACCTGCTGATCAAGGTGTATGCCCAGAACGGCGCCTACCTGCGCAATCTGCCCAAGAGTGGCAAGCCGGTGGCTTTCAGCGTGGCGCCGGACGGTGTCTATGTCGCCGACCAGGATTCGCTGGTGATCCAGAAATATGATTTCGGCAACAAGCTGGTCTATTCATTCGGGGTGAAGGGTGATGGGCGTGCTCAACTCAAGAGCATCACCGGGTTGATCGCAGGCAATGAACATCAGGTCATCGTGGGCGACGGCAAGAAAGGCGTGGTGGATCTGTTCCAGGCCGAGGCCGGGGTCGCCCAGGAGGCCCTGCCCAAACAGGCTACGCGCATCTCGGTGCAATGGCAGGGCAGTCAGGCTGCCACATTTGATCGCATGGCATGGAACGGCAAGGACATCCTGTATGGCGTGGATGTGGAGAACAGGCAGTTGCTGCGGCTGCGCTCGGGGGCCGCACCAGAAGAGATCAAGCTGAAAGAGATGACCCCGGCGGCGGTCGCGGTGGACAAGAGCGGCGCGCTGTGGGTGCTGGACAAGAAGAAGATGCGTGCTGCCAGGCTGGATGAGGCGGGCAATGTGCTGGCCAGCATCGGCAGCGAAGGCAGCAAGCCCGGGCAGTTCCAGGATCCAGTTGACATTGCCATCTCCGGCACAGGCAGCATTCTTGTGGCTGATCGCGGCAATGATTCAGTACAGGTGTTCAATGCGGATGGACTGTTCCTGTATGCGATTCACAGCAGCATTGCCGGCAAGCTGGATGAGCCGTTTGCCATAGCGCTCGATCCACAGGACGAAATTTTCGTGCTGGATCGCGGGCGTGGCACGGTGGCGACCTATAGCGCCAAGGGTGAGCCGCTGAGCGAATTCGGCAAGGGGGATGGCCCGGCTGCACTGGTCAAGCCGCTAGGCTTGCTGGCCATGCAGGATGAAGTGATGGTGCTCGAAGCCAACATGGTCAAGGTGTACACGCACAAAGGGCAATTCATTCGCAGTTTTGCAGCCAGGGGCAGTGGCGCGGGCGAGCTGGAGGAAGCTACCGCGATCGCGCCGCGCGAGGGTAATGTGTTCATGATTGCCGAGCGTGGCAACAAGCGAGTGCAGACCTTTGCCACCCTGTACAAGCCGGCTGCCCCGGCGCAACTGGCGGCACACGGCGCCGTGCACGCGGTCGAGCTGCACTGGGCCGCTGCGCCGCAGAGTTATATCAGGCAATACAACATCTATCGCTCGAGGAACGAGAACAGCGGTTACACCCGCATCGCCAGCAGCAATGGCGATCAGTACGTTGATCAGGGGCTGGAAGCCGAAGGGCGTTACTTCTACCGCGTGGCGGCGGAGACGGCATATGGCCATGAAGGCGCCACCAGTGTCGCCGTGCAGGGAGTGGCCGAGAAATTTGCGCCGCCCGTGCTGGATCATGTGCAGGCCGAACCGACGCCCTGGCAGGTCAAGATGAGCTGGAAGCCGATCGACAAGCAGTTCCTGAGTGCTTATGTGATCTACCAGAAGGATGGCGACAATGTCACCAAGGTGGGCGAAGTGAGCGTGCCCGAGTTCAACAGGGATGGTTTGACGCCCGACACCAAATACACTTTCTATGTGTCGACGCGCAGCAGCGATGGCATCGAGTCTGAGAAGTGCGCGGTATCGGCGACGACGCTCAGCTTCAACAGGGCGCCGCTGGAAATCGAAGGCGTGAAACTGCGTGACATATTCTCCAACACCTACAAGCTCTACGAACAGGAAGGAGTGGGCAGGATCACGTTGACCAACAACACGGACAAGCCGATCGAGAAGATCAAGGTGAGCTTCCAGCTGAAAAATTTCATGGACTACCCCACCGAGGAGAAGGTCGACAGGCTGCTGCCGGGGCAAAGCGAAGAGGTCAATCTCAAGGCAGTGTTCAACAATGCCATCCTGACCCTGTCCGAGGACAGCTCGGTGCAATCCCTCATCGAGGCGAGTTACTTCGAGAATGGGAAGCGCATGGTATACAGCAAGAATCCGACGGTGAAGGTGTATGACAAGCATCGCCTGACCTGGGACGAGCGTGGCCGCTACGCCTCCTTCGTCACGCCCAAGGACACGCCGGTGATGAATTTCGTGCGCAGTGTGGTGACTCAGTTCAAGGACGTGCACGATGAAACCCAGCAGGCCGCCGCGGTGTTCGATGCGTTGGGCGTGGTGGGGTTGACCTATGTCCCCGATCCGAACAACCCGTATCAGGTCAGCTCGGGCAAGGCGGATACGGTGGATTACATCCAGTACCCGCGCGAAACGCTGTCGCGCAAATCGGGTGATTGCGACGATCTCACCGCGCTTTATTCCGCAGCGCTGGAAAGCATGGGCATCCACACCCTGGTGGTGGAAGTGCCGGGCCACATGTTCATGATGTTCTCCACCGGCATTCCTGCTGACGAGGATGGCTACACCATGGATGACATGTACGTCATCCACGAGGGCAAGCTGTGGATTCCGGTGGAGACGACCATGGTGGGCACAACCTTCGTGAAGGCCTGGCAGGAGGGCGCGGCGACCTACTACAAGTGGAAGGGCAAGGGCAGCCTGACGCTTCTGGATGTGCACAGCGCATGGGCCACTTACAAGCCCGCCACCTTGCCGGATGCGCAGAGCAGGCAGCATGATGTCAGCCTGGCCGATATCGAGAAAAGATTCCCCGGCGAGTTTAATTCGCTGCTGCGCATCACCTCGCAGACCAAGACACGGCGCTACCAGCAGGAGATTGCCAAGAAGCCGAAGGAAGTGAATGCCTACCTGCAGGTGGGCATCATCCTGGCCAAGCAGGGGGATCGCAAGGAGGCAATGAAGTATTTCGACAAGGTGATCGAGCTTGAGCCCAGGAATGCGGCAGGCCACAACAACCGCGGTAACCTGTTGATGATGGACGAAAAATATGCAGAAGCACAGAAGAGCTACCTGGCTGCGACCCAATATGACGGCAATGACGCGGACATCTGGGTGAATCTGGCGAAATCGTATAAACTCACCAGCAACGTCAAGAAGGCCAAAGAGGCCTACATGCAGGCGGAGAAGCTGAATCCGTCGGTGCGCAAGAGATACAAGGCGCTGGCCCTGGAGTTGCTGAATACCCTGTAATGCTGGCGGCCGCCGTTTGGGTTGCAGGCAATAAAGGAGAAATGATGATGAGAAAATCGATTGCATTGCTGCTCGCGCTGGGGATGGGGCTCGGCGTAACCTCGCTGCACGCAGCCGAGGTCAGCGACGCGTCCCAGGGCTTCTGGGAAAAGCTGCGCCGCAAGATCGAGCTGATGGCCCCGCAGAAGAACGTCAGTGCCACAACTGCGGTGGGCGGCGTGCGAGGCGCCCAGGTGACGGCCAACGACACCTACTGGAAAGGCGAGAAGACCGCAGCGCAGATCGATGCGGATGAGCTGGCTGCGTTCCAGAAAGCCATGGCGCTGGCCGAAGCCGGCAAACCCCAGGATGCCCAGGCAGCCTTTGCCGAATTCGTCAAAAAGAACCCCGATAGTTCCCTGCGCAAGGATGCCGAGCAGGCTCTGGCGCAGCTGCAGCCCAAATAAGACGCGCGGCACGGCAAATAGGCGGGCCAGCCTCCCAGCTGGCCCGTTGTTTTTGGGCGATCAGCCGGCTTCAGGTGCGGCCTGCCACCCGTCTCGCATCGCGCAGCATAATCTGGGATAATTGCACCCCCGGCTTAAATCCATGCCCTTGCGGGCCTCCTGTCAGATTCTATGCAGTTATTCGCTTTTGGCATCAACCATCAAACCGCCCCGCTGTCGGTGCGTGAGCAGCTTGCGTTCAATGTTGATGCAATGGAATCTGCGCTGCGCGACATGGTGGGCCATGGTGCAGCCAAGGAAGCCACGATACTGTCCACCTGCAACCGCACCGAGGTGTATTGCAGCACCCTGCAGCCGCAGCAGGCCATCCACTGGCTGGCGGAGTACCACAAGCTGCCGCCGCAACAGATCGAGCCTTACATCTACACCTTGACGCAGGAAGAGGCTGTCAAGCACGCCTTCCGTGTGGCCAGCGGCCTGGATTCCATGGTGCTGGGCGAGCCGCAGATCCTGGGGCAGATGAAGCAGGCCGTACGCTACGCAGAACAGGCGGGGACGCTCGGCTTCCTGCTGCACAAGCTGTTCCAGCGCACCTTCTCGGTGGCCAAGGACGTGCGCACACAAACCGAGATCGGTGCCAACCTGATTTCCATGGCCGCCGCGGCCGTGAAGCTGTCCGAGCGCATCTTCCCCAGCATAGGCGAGCAGCGCGTGCTGTTTGTCGGCGCCGGCGAGATGATCGAACTGAACGCGGTGCACTTTGCCGCGAAATCCCCCAAACACATCACCGTGGCCAACCGTACGCTGGAGCGTGCGCAGGCCCTGGCGAACCGTATCAACGGCCATGCCATCACCCTGCACGAGCTGCCGGAACAGCTGGCCATGCACGACATCATTGTGACCTGCACTGCCAGCACCCTGCCCATCATGGGCAAGGGCATGGTGGAGCGCGCACTCAAGGCGCGCAAGCACAGGCCGCTGTTCATCGTCGACTTGGCCGTGCCTCGCGACGTGGAGGCCGAAGTGGCCGAGCTGGACGACGTATTCCTGTACACCGTTGACGATTTGTCCGAAGTGGTGCGTGACGGCCTGGATGCGCGCCAGGGCGCGGTAAAGGAAGCCGAGGTCATCATCAATTCCGGCGTCAGCGAGTTCATGCACTGGATGGAGTCGCGCGAAGTGGTGCCGACCATCCGCGCATTGCGCGACAACGTCGAGCGCCAGCGCCGCCATGAAGTCGACAAGGCCCTGCGCCTGCTGGCCAAGGGCGAGCCCGCCGAGAAGGTGCTGGACGCATTGAGCAGCGCGCTGGCCAACAAATTCCTGCATGCGCCCACGCAGGCGCTCAACCAGGCTCACAGCGACGAGCGCGATGTACTGCTGGAAACCATCCATCGCCTCTATCATCTGAATCCGCACGAATGAAACCGAGCATCGCCGCCAAACTCGCCCAGCTGGGCGAGCGCCTTGATGAAGTCAGCACCCTGCTCAGCAGCGAAGATGCGACTCGCGACATGGATGCCTTCCGCAAGCTCAACCGCGAGCGCTCCGAGCTGGAGCCGGTGGTGGCGCTGTATCACGCGTACCAAGGGTGCGAGGCGGACATCGCCACCGCCACGGAAATGGCCAATGATCCGGACATGCGCGAATTCGCCGAGGCCGAGGTGAAGGAGGGGCGCGCCCGCCTCGAGCAGATCGAGCTCGATCTGCAGAAACAGCTGCTGCCCAAGGACCCCAACGACGAACGCAACGTGTTCCTTGAAGTGCGCGCGGGCACCGGCGGTGACGAAGCGGCGCTGTTTGCCGGCGACCTGTTCCGCATGTATGTGCGCTTTGCCGAGCGTCGCCGCTGGCAGGTCGAAATCATTTCCGAGAGCGTGGGCGAGAAGGGCGGCTACAAGGAAGTCATCGCGCGCATCATCGGCCAGGGCGCATACTCGGTGCTGAAATTCGAATCGGGCGTGCATCGCGTACAGCGCGTTCCTGCCACAGAAACCCAGGGCCGAGTGCATACCTCTGCGTGCACTGTGGCGATCCTGCCCGAGGCCGATGAGGTGAGCGACGTGGTGTTCAATCCCGCAGACCTGCGCATCGACACCTTCCGCGCCAGCGGTGCCGGCGGCCAGCACATCAACAAGACCGACTCGGCCGTGCGGGTGACCCATTTGCCCACCGGCACGGTGGTGGAGTGCCAGGACGGGCGCTCGCAGCACAAGAACAAGGCGCAAGCGCTGGCGGTGCTGGCTGCGCGCATCAAGAACAAGCAGGAACAGGAAGCGCACTCCAAGCTGGCGGCTGAGCGCAAATCGCTGGTCGGCAGCGGCGACCGTTCCGAGCGCATCCGCACCTACAATTTCCCGCAGGGGCGTGTCACCGATCACCGCATCAACCTGACGCTGTACAAGATGGATCACATCATGGACGGCGACATCAGCGAGCTGACCGGCGCGCTGATGGCCGAGCACCAGGCCGAGCAGCTGTCGGCGCTGGCTGACGAAAGCTGACGCCTTGTCGACCTCCCTGCAAACCGTACTCGCGCAGGACAGCTCACAATTAGCCGCCACACTCGGGCTCGATGCCAGTACCGCGCGCATCGAGGCGCAATGCCTGCTGCAGCATGTGCTCAGGGTGTCGCGCGCCTATCTGCTGGCCCATCCGGAACGCTGCCTGACCGCGGACGAGCAGGCGCAGTACCAGGCCCTGTTGCAGCGCCGCCTGCAGGGCGAGCCGATGGCTTATATCCTGGGCGAACGCGAATTTTTCGGACTCACTCTGCAGGTCACGCCCGCCACCCTGATTCCACGCCCGGACACCGAGTTGCTGGTGGAGCTGGCGCTGCAGCGCCAGGCCCTTCCGTGCGACCGGCCTGCGGGAAAGGTTGCAGATGCCCCCTTCCAGATACTCGACCTGGGTACCGGCAGCGGCGCCATCGCGCTGGCGATTGCCCACTCCTGCCCGGCGGTGCAGGTGACGGCGGTGGATGCCTCGCCTGCCGCACTGCAGGTGGCGCAGAGCAACGCGCGCGCGCTGGCCTTGGGCAATGTGGCCTTTGTGCAGGGCCACTGGTTTGACAACCTCGCCGGGCGCCAGTTTGATGTCATCGTCTCCAATCCCCCCTACATCGCCGCGGCCGATCCCCACCTGGCGCAGGGCGATGTGCGTTTCGAGCCGCAGAGTGCGCTGGTGGCAGGGCCAGACGGGCTGGATGACCTGCGCAGCATCGTGGCACAGTCGCCAGCGCACCTGTGTCATGGCGGCTGGTTGCTGCTGGAGCACGGTCACGACCAGGCGGACGCAGTGCGTGCCCTGTTGCGAGCGGCCGGCTTTGCCGAGGTGTTTTCCGAACGCGACCTGGCGGGAATCGAACGCGTCAGTGGAGGTTGCTGGTATTCTTGACGAGGCAGGTGGCAAAACGTAGAATACCTGAGTTAATTACTCAACATAAAGAGGTGAACAGATGGATATTCAAGAAGTTATCAGGCAGCAGGTAACCACTCACCCGGTAGTGGTCTACATGAAAGGCACGCCACAATTCCCGCAATGCGGTTTTTCCGGCAACGTGATCCGCATCCTGCAGGCACTGGGCGTGAAGGACATTTTCAGCGTCAACATCCTGCAGGATGATGAAATCCGCAAGGGCATCATAGAGTATGCAAACTGGCCGACCGTACCTCAGGTATGGATCAACGGCGAGTTCATCGGCGGTTCCGATATCACCACCGAGATGTACCAGAACGGCGAATTGCAGGCTCTGCTGGCCAAGCTCCCCAAGAAATAAGGGTTGTACGCCCCCGTTAAAGCAAACGGCCTAGATAAATATCTAGGCCGTTTGGCATATATGGCGGGGAAATCAGAGGGGCTAGAATTCGCTTCGAGTAGTGGAAAGCGGGTGTGTAACTCCTTTCATACTCTCCTCCAACTCCGGGCAATCGCAAGATTGCCCATTTTTTTGCCTTTTCGTCAGGCCGCGAGCAGCTTGCGCGCGCGGGCAATGGCTGCCTCCACCTGCGCAGGGGCGGTGCCTCCGGTGTGGTTGCGGGCAGCCAGCGAGCCTTCCAGCGTCAGCACGGCGTAGATGTCGTCGCCAATCAGGCTGGAGAACTGTCGCAGCTCGTCCAGCTTCAGTTCGGACAAATCGCAGCCCTGCTTCTCGGCATGGCGCACCGCCAGCGCCACCGCCTCGTGTGCATCGCGGAAGGGCAGGCCCTTCTTCACCAGGTAGTCGGCCAGGTCGGTGGCGGTAGCGTAGCCCTGCATCGCCGCATTGCGCATCGCCTCCGGCTTGACGCGGATACCGGTCATCATGTCGGCGTAGATGCGCAGGGTCTGGTTCAGCGTGTCCACGGTGTCGAACAGCGGCTCCTTGTCTTCCTGGTTGTCCTTGTTGTAGGCCAGCGGCTGGCTCTTCATCAGGGTCAGCAACGCAACCAGGTTGCCGTTCACGCGCCCGGTCTTGCCGCGCACCAGCTCGGGCACGTCCGGGTTCTTCTTCTGCGGCATGATGCTTGATCCGGTACAGAAGCGGTCGGCGATGTCGATGAAGCCGAAACGCGGGCTCATCCACAGGATCAGCTCTTCCGACAGGCGCGACAGGTGGGTCATGATCAGCGCGGCAGCGGCGTTGAATTCGATGGCGAAGTCGCGATCGGATACCGCGTCCAGCGAATT
>DATDDN010000058.1:0-9305 GCA_036523795.1 Gallionellaceae bacterium
GATGATAGCCAGGCGCTTGGGCACGCTGTCAAAACTCAGTGCACCGGCGTTGTCGACGATGTTGAGGTTATCCACCGGCGCCTGCGGCAAGACACGCGGCAGTGAGCCGGTGGCGATGATCACGTGTTTGGCACTCAGCTCTTCGCCACCCGCCACGCCCACGCGCCACAGCTCGCCCTCGCGCCCAGCCAGCGTGGCGCGGCCATGCACCGCCGTCACCTTGTTCTTCTTGAACAGCTGCGCAATGCCGCCGGTGAAATCGCTGACGATCTTGTCCTTGCGCGCCAGCATCTTGGCCAGATCGAACTGCACGCCGGAGGTAGTGATGCCGTGCGCCGCGAAATCGTGGCCGATCCGCTCGAAATTTTCCGACGACTCCAGCAACGCCTTGGAAGGAATGCAGCCGACATTGAGACAGGTGCCGCCCAGGCTGGCCTTGCCCTGCGGATTTTTCCAGTCATCCACGCAGGCCACCCTCAGACCGAGTTGGCCGCAGCGGATGGCCGCGACATAGCCGCCGGGGCCGGCACCGACGACTACCACATCGAAATCAGCCATGGCGCTTCTCCCTTAAAGGTCCAGCATGACCCTGCCCGGAAACTCCAGTGCTTCCTTGATCGCCACCAGGAACTGCACCGCCTCGCGACCGTCGATGATGCGATGGTCGTACGACAGCGCCAGATAGTTCATCGGCCGGATCACCACCTGCCCGTTCTCGGCCACCGGTCTATCCTTGGTGGCATGGATGCCGAGGATGGCGCTCTGCGGCGGGTTGATGATGGGCGTGGACAGCATGGAGCCGAACACGCCACCGTTGGTTATGGAGAAGGTGCCGCCGGACAGCTCTTCCATGGTGAGTTTGCCGTCCTTGGCGCGTGCGGCAAAGTCGGCAATCTGCCTCTCGATGTCGGCCATCGACAGTTTGTCCGCATCACGGATGATGGGCACCACCAGCCCGCGCTCGCTGCCGATGGCCACGCCGATGTCGAAGTAGCCGTGGTAGATGATGTCGTTGCCGTCCACCGAGGCATTCACCACCGGAAATCTCTGCAGCGCATACACCACAGCCTTGACGAAGAAGGATGAGAAACCCAGCTTGATGCCATGCTTCTTTTCGAAGGCATCCTTGTATCGGGCGCGCAGGTCCATTACCGACTGCATGTTCACTTCGTTGAAAGTGGTGAGGATGGCGGCGTTCTGCTGCGATTGCAGCAGGCGCTCGGCAATGCGCTGGCGGATGCGCGTCATCGGCACGCGCTGTTCGATGCGGCCGCCTGATTCCGCGTGAGGGAGTGGCGCCTGCGTCTCAACCGGCTGCGCGGCCTGGGCTTCAGCAGCCTTGAGCACATCCTCCTTGGTCACCCGTCCGCCGCGCCCGCTGCCACTGATCCCCGCCGTGTACACGCCCTTTTCCGCCGCAAGTTTGCGCGCCGAGGGCATCACCGCAGCCTGGGCCTCGGCACTCTTCGCCGCAGCAGAAAGTGCCGCCGCCTGCACGCTGAGTTGCGCATCGGTATCCAGAATGGCCACCACTTCCCCGCTCTTCACCTTGTCTCCGCTCTGCCTGAGGACCTTGCTCAGCACGCCCGATTTCACCGCTGGCAGCTCCAGCACAACCTTGTCGGTTTCGATGTCGATCAGGTTCTCGCCCTCTTTCACCGCCTCGCCCACCTGTTTGTTCCAGGTCAGCAGGGTCGCTTCGGAAACCGATTCGGACAGCTGCGGCACTTTGACTTCAATTTGCATGATGTTTTGCTCCTGGCTTGGGTGTCAGACTGAGGTCTTCGCGGAAGGCCGCATTGATCACGGCTTTCTGCTGTTCGTTATGCACCGACAGATAGCCGGCAGCAGGCGCAGCGGACGAGGGGCGCAAGGCATAACCCAGGCGCATGCCGGGACGCATGTGGCGCAGCAGGTAATGCTGGATGCGGTGCCAGGCGCCCTGGTTGCCCGGCTCCTCCTGGCACCACAGCAGCTCTGTGGCATTGGGGTAGGCCGCCACCTGCGCCGCAAACAGCTGGTGCGGGAACGGATACAACTGCTCCAGGCGGATGATCGCCATGTCCTGGATGCCGCGCTCCCTGCGTGCTGCCACCAGGTCGTAATACACCTTGCCGCTGCACACGATGAGGCGCTTCACCTTCGCGGCATCCAGCGTATCGGCCTCGCTCAGCACCGGCTGGAAACTGCCTTCCGCCAGCCATTTCAGCGGCGAGGCAGCGTCCTTGCTGCGCAGCAGGCTCTTGGGGGTGAATACGATGAGCGGCTTGCGGTACGGGCGCAGCATCTGGCGGCGCAGCAGATGGAACATCTGCGCCGGCGTAGAGGGGATGCAAACCTGGATGTTGTAATCGGCACACAGCTGCAGGTAGCGCTCGATGCGGCCGGACGAGTGCTCCGCACCCTGGCCCTCGTAACCGTGCGGCAGCAGCATCACCAGCCCGCACAGGCGGCCCCACTTGGCTTCGCCCGAGGTGATGAACTGGTCTATCACCACCTGCGCGCCGTTGGCAAAGTCGCCGAACTGCGCCTCCCACAGCACAAGCGACTCCGGCTCCGCCGTGGCATAGCCATACTCGAACGCCAGCACCGCCTCTTCGGACAGGATGGAATCGATCACCACGAAATCGGCCTGATCTTCCTGCAGGCTGCGCAGCGGCACATAGGCTCCCTGGTGCCACACCACGCGGTTCTGGTCGTGCAGAATCGCATGGCGATGGAAAAACGTGCCGCGTCCGCAGTCCTGGCCGGACAGCCGCACGGGGTAGCCTTCGATGAGCAGGCTGGCATATGCCAGGTTCTCAGCCATGCCCCAGTCCAGCGACAGTTCGCCGCGTCCCATGGCACGACGATCTTCGATGATCTTTTCCACGCGCGCATGCAGCTTGAAGCCGTCCGGAATGGTGGTCAGGCGCTGCGCAAGGAATTGCAGGCGCTCGCGCGAGACTGAGGTATCGACCGGCATGTCCCACGGCACTTCCTGCAAATATTTTGCCCAGCGCACCGCATGATCGGTGCGCACCGCCTTGGGCAGGGTGACGACCGGGCTGCGCCCTTCGTCCAGCGAGCGGCGGTAGTTGACGATCATCGCCTCAGGCTCGTCCGCCGCAACCACCTGCGCCTCCACCAGGCGCTTGGCATACAAGGCGCGCGTACCAGGATGCTGATTGATGTAGCGATACATGAAGGGCTGGGTGACCAGCGGTTCATCCTGCTCGTTGTGCCCCAGCTTGCGGAAACAGACCAGGTCGATCACCACGTCGCGCTTGAAGGTCATGCGGTAATCAAGGGCAATCTCCGTCACCAGCAGCACCGCCTCCGGGTCGTCCGCGTTCACGTGGAAGATCGGGGCCTCGATCATTTTGGCCACGTCGCTGCAATAGGTGGAAGAGCGCGTATCGCGCGCATCCGAGGTGGTAAAGCCGATCTGGTTGTTGATGATGACGTGCACCGTGCCCCCCGTGCGATAACCGCGGGTCTGCGACAGGTTAAGCGTTTCCATCACCACGCCCTGTCCGGAAAAGGCCGCATCGCCATGCAGCAGCACGGGCATCACCTTGCGCCCCTCATGATCGCCGCGCGAATGCTGGCGCGCGCGCACTGACCCTTCCACCACCGGATTGACTATCTCCAGATGCGAGGGATTGAAGGCCAGCGTCACATGCATGGATCCGCCCGGCAGCGCAATCTCGGAAGAGAAGCCATTGTGGTACTTCACATCGCCCGAGGTCAGGTGATCATCGTGCTTGCCCTCGAATTCGGCAAACAGCATGGAGGGCATCTTGCCCAGGATGTTGACCAGCACATTGAGCCGGCCGCGATGCGCCATGCCGATCACAGTCTCCCTCACGCCACTGTGGCCGGCGCGCTGCAAGAGGTGATCAAGCAGCGGAATCAGGGTTTCGCCGCCTTCCAGCGAAAAACGCTTCTGGCCGACGTATTTGGTGTGCAGGTAACGCTCCAGCGTTTCAGCAGCGGTCAGGCGCTCCAGGATGACGCGTTTCTTTTCGGCGGGATATTCGCCTTCACCACGCGTGCCTTCGATGCGCTGCTGGATCCAGCGCTTCTGCGCCACCTCACTGATGTACATGTACTCCGCGCCGATGCTGCTGCAATACGTCTGGCGCACCAGATGCAGTATTTCGCGCAGGGTCATGCGTGATGCGCCCACCAGCGAGCCCGTTTCGAAGGTGCTGTCCAGATCGGCCTCGCTCAGGCCATAGTGTGCCAGGGTCAGCTCGGGCACCTCGGGCTTGGCGTGACGATTGAGCGGGTCGAGATTGGCGATGCGCGCACCCAGGAAGCGGTACGCATTGATCATCTGCAGCACGGCCACCTGCTTGCGCTCGTGGCTGGCATCCGCCGTGCTTGCTTCCGGCATGGTGGGCAGCGCCGCGAAAGCGCGCTGAATGGGGCTGTGCGCCACCTCCTGGGCTGCGCCGGGTGTGGTCTGCAGGCTGTCGAAGTACTGGCGCCATTCCGGTTCCACTGCGGCCGGGTTGGCCAGCCAGGCTTCGTATTTTTCTTCCACAAATGCAGCATTCGCACCGTACAACAGCGAACTGGCCAGCATGGTTTCCATCAGTGATGGCATGAATCATCCCTTAATGTAGGGCTGCCCGGCGCCTGATGCGGGGCAGCGCAGCATGCTTCAATCCTTGCGTTTCTTCATCGGCACGTAATCCCGCTTGGTGGCGCCCATATACAGCTGGCGCGGACGGCCGATCTTGCGCTCGCTGTCCGACATCATCTCGTTCCATTGCGAAATCCAGCCGATGGTGCGCCCCACCGCGAAGATCACGGTAAACATATTAGTGGGAATGCCCAGTGCGCGCAGCACGATGCCGGAATAGAAGTCCACGTTCGGATACAGCTTGCGTTCGATGAAATACGGATCCTTCAGGGCGATCTGTTCCAGCGCCAGCGCCATCTTGAACAGCGGGTCGTTTTCCAGCTTCAGCTCCTTGAGCACTTCATAGCAGGTATCGCGCATCACTGCCGCACGCGGATCCATGTTCTTGTAGACGCGGTGGCCAAAGCCCATCAGGCGATATTTCTTCTCCTTCACGCCCTTCATGTACTCTTCCACGCGCGACACGTCACCGATCTCCTCCAGCATCTTCAGCACAGCCTCATTGGCGCCGCCGTGGGCCGGGCCCCACAGTGCGGCGATACCGGAAGACACACAGGCAAACGGGTTGGCGCCGCTGGAGCCGGCCAGCCGCACGGTCGAAGTCGAGGCATTCTGTTCATGGTCGGCATGCAGGATGAAGATGCGTTCCAGCGCGCGCACCAGCTTGGGGTTGGGCACGTATTCCTCAGCCGGCGTGGCAAACAGCATGTACATGAAATTCTCGACATAGCCGAACGCGTTCTTGGGGTACATGAACGGTTCGCCGATGTTGTACTTGTACGTCATCGCTGCGATGGTCGGCACCTTGGAAATCAGGCGCAGCGCCGAGATCTCGCGGTGTGCGGGGTTATTGATGTCGAGCGAATCATGATAGAAGGCCGACAGCGCCCCCACCACACCCACCATCACCGCCATCGGGTGCGCATCGCGCCTGAAGCCGAAGAAGAAACGGGCCAGCTGGTCATGCACCATGGAATGGTGCTTCACCTTGTAATTGAAATCGGCGCTCTGTTCAGCTGTCGGCAACTCACCGTGCAGCAGCAGGTAGCACACCTCAAGGAAATCGGATTTCTCCGCCAGCTGTTCGATCGGATAGCCGCGGTAATACAGCAGGCCGGCATCGCCATCGATGAAGGTGATCTTGGAAGAACAGCTGGCAGTCGAGAAAAACGCAGGGTCATAGGTGAACAGCCCCAGCTTCGACAGGTTGCGCAGATCCAGCACTGACGGGCCCAGCGTACCCTCCAGCACAGGCAGCTCCACACTGCGGCCATCGTCCAGGGTTAGCGTTGCAACTCGTTTCTTTTCCATACTTTCCTCTTCTTCAAAATCAGTGCTTCACCATCAGGCGGCATTCATCATGGCCAGCAGCGCGGCATGCGAGGGCTGCCCCGCCGGCGTCTTGCCGCTAATCATATCCCACAGCGTGGTATCTGGCAGGTCCAACAGCTCGTCAAAGGCCATTTTTTGCTGCTCGTCGAGCTCGCCATAGTGCGGTGCAAAACGCTCCAGCACGATGTCCAGCTCCAGCATGCCGCGGCGGCAGCGCCAGCGCAGGCGTTTCAGTTCATCCTCGCCGCTCATAGCCCCTCTCCCCTTTCAGACCATCCTCTTCAGCATCATGTCCTTGATCTTGCCGATGGCCAGGGTCGGGTTCAGCCCCTTGGGGCACACCTCCACGCAGCTCATGATGGTGTGGCAGCGGAACAGACGATACGGGTCTTCCAGGTTGTCCAGGCGCTCGGCGGTGGCCTGGTCACGCGTATCGGCCAGGAAGCGGTAGGCCTGCAGCAGGCCGGCGGGACCGACAAACTTGTCCGGGTTCCACCAGAAGGACGGGCAGGCCGTGCTGCAGCAGGCGCACAATATGCACTCGTACAGACCATCCAGCTCGGCCCTGTCCGCAACCGATTGCAGGCGTTCCGTTTCCGGCGGCGGGTCGTTGTTGACCAGGTAGGGCTTGATCGAATGGTACTGTTTGAAAAACTGCGTCATGTCCACCACCAGGTCGCGGATCACCGGCAGGCCGGGCAGCGGACGCAGCTCTATCGGCTGCTTCAGCTCCGACAGCTGGGTGATGCAGGCCAGGCCGTTGCGGCCGTTGATGTTCATCGCATCCGAGCCGCACACCCCCTCGCGGCACGATTTGCGAAAGGTCAGACTGTCATCTTGCTCCTTCAGCAGCATGATGGCGTCCAGCAACATCATTTCCCCCGCCTCGATCGCCAGCTCGTAGTCTTGCATGTACGGCGCGGTATCGGTTTCCGGGTTGTAACGATAGATTTTGAACTTCATCGCTACCTCGCTTCCTGAAAGTTCAACATCAATACACCCGCGCCTTGAGCGGGAACGATTCCACGGTCAGCGGCTTCAGGCGCACCGGCTTGTAGTCCAGCTTCTCGCCCTCGCTGAAATACAGCGTGTGTTTCAGCCACTTCTCGTCGTCGCGCTGCGGAAAATCGTCGCGCGCATGGCCGCCGCGGCTTTCCTCGCGGGCGGCCGCCGAGTGCATGGTGGCCTGCGCCACCTCGATCAGGTTGTCCAGCTCCAGCGCCTCCACGCGTGCGGTGTTGAACACGCGGCTCTTGTCGTGGATCATCGTGTTGCGCGAGCGTGCCGCCACTTCGCGGATCTGCTTCACGCCCTCGGCCAGCAGGTCGGGGAAACGGAACACGCCGGCATGGGCCTGCATCACGTGGCGCATGGCGGCGCCCACCTCGGCCACGCTCTCGCCATCCTTCTGCCCGTCCAGCCTTGCCAGGCGCGCCAGCGAGCGCTCCGCTGCATCGGCCGGCAAGGGCTTGGGATGCGGGTTGCGCCCCAGGTCTTCGATGATCTGCCGCGCCGCGGCGCGGCCGAACACCAGCAGGTCGAGCAGCGAGTTGCAGCCCAGGCGGTTGGCTCCGTGCACCGACACGCAGGCGCATTCGCCCACCGCATAGAAGCCCTGCACCACCTCCTCCGGCCCCGTCTTGTATGGCGCCACCACCTGGCCGTGGTAATTGGTGGGGATGCCGCCCATCATGTAATGCGCGGTGGGCACCACCGGGATGGGCGCTTTGGCCGGATCGACATGGGCGAACTTGAGCGAGATCTCGCGTATGCCGGGCAGGCGGTGGCGGATCACATCTTCGCCGATGTGATCCACCTTGAGCAGCAAGTGGTCGCCCCGGGGGCCACAGCCGCGTCCTTCCTTGATCTCAGTGGCCATGGCGCGCGACACCACGTCACGGCTGGCCAGATCCTGCGCGGTCGGCGCATAGCGCAGCATGAAGCGCTCGCCATCCTTGTTCAACAGGTAGCCGCCTTCGCCGCGCACGCCTTCGGAAATCAGCACGCCGGCGCCGTACACGCCGGTGGGATGAAACTGGAAGAACTCCATGTCCTCCAGCGGAATGCCTGCGCGTGCCGCCATGCCGAGGCCATCGCCGGTGTTGATGTAGGCATTGGTGCTGGCGGCAAAGATGCGCCCGGCACCGCCGGTGGCAAACAGGGTGGCGCGCGCGTGCAGGATCATCACCTCGCCGGTCTCGATCTCCATCGCGGTCACACCCAGCACGTCCCCATCCTCGTCGCGGATCAAGTCCAGCGCCATCCACTCGACGAAGAAGTTGGTGTTGGCCTTGACGTTCTGCTGGTACAGGGTATGCAGCAAGGCGTGGCCGGTGCGGTCGGCGGCGGCGCAGGCGCGCTGCACCGGAGCCGCACCGTAGTTCTGCATGTGGCCGCCGAACGGGCGCTGGTAGATCTTGCCGTTGTCCAGGCGGTCAAACGGCATGCCGAAATGCTCCAGCTCGTACACCACCTCGGGCGCCGCGCGGCACATGAACTCGATAGCATCCTGGTCGCCCAGGTAGTCCGAGCCCTTCACCGTGTCGTACATGTGCCAGTGCCAGTTGTCCTCGGAGATGTTGCCCAGTGACGCCGCAATACCGCCCTGCGCCGCCACGGTGTGCGAGCGGGTGGGAAACACCTTGGACAGCACCGCCACCTTGAGACCGGCCTCGGACATCGCCAGCGCCGCGCGCATGCCGGCACCGCCAGCGCCGACCACCACCACGTCAAAAGTGCGTTTCGCTACGCTCATCACGACTCCCTTACATGCCCCACAAGATTTGCACCGACCAGATCACATACAGCAGCAATGCCAGGATCACCCACACGTGTATCAGCAGGCGCAACCAGGCCGGCCTGATGTAATCCATCACGATGTCGCGCATGCCGATCCAGGCGTGGTAATACAGGCTGAGCAGGAACAGCAGCGTGAACGAGCGCAGCAGGTCATTGGAGAACAATGCCGTCCACGCGTCGTAATCTCGCGGCCGTTGCCACAGCAGATATGCGCCCAGCATGAACACATACAGCAGCATCACCGCCGCCGTGACGCGCTGCACCAGCCAGTCGCGCAGGCCGTAATGTGCGCCGGTGACGATGCGATCTACCATAGCAGTGCCCCCGAAATAATCGTCAGACCCAGGCTCACGCCCAGCACCCAGCGGCTGCTGGCGCGCGCCTGCTGCAGGCCCACCCCCCAGTGCAGATCAATCGCCAGATAGCGCACACCGGCGCAGACGTGGTGAAAAAAAGCCCAGGCCAGGCCCAGCAGCACAAGCTTGCACAGTGGCTGCGCCAGCAGCGCCTGCAATTGCGTGTAGGTCTCAATGGAGCGCAG
>DATDDN010000059.1:0-28015 GCA_036523795.1 Gallionellaceae bacterium
TGAATAGCCGGTGCCAAAATCGTCCATGGCGAATGCGATGCCGAGTTCCTGGCAGTCATTGATCACCTGCGATGCGCGTGCCAGGTCTTCCAGTGCGCTGGTTTCCAGCACTTCCAGTTCGATGCTTTCCGGGCCGACGCCGGGATGTGCGGCCAGCAGCGCGCGCAGGCGCTCGACGAATTTGGCCTGCTGCAACTGGCAGGCGCCGATGTTGACGCTGACCGCGACATCCAGTCCGGCGGCGCGCCAGCTCTCGATCTGCCCCATGGCGGTATCGATCACCCATTCGCCCAGTTCAACGGCGAGCGGGTGATTCTCTATGGCCGGCAGGAACACGGCAGGCGGCAGCAGGCCCTGCTCGGGATGATTCCAGCGCACCAGCGCCTCTGCGCCGATGATCTTGCCGGTGCGCATGTTCACCTTGGGCTGGTAATGCAGCACGAACTCGCCCGCGGTCAGCGCGCGACGAATATGCTCCAGGCTCTCATGGTGGCCGCGAACACTGCGGTCATGTTCCGCATCGAATACATGGTAGCGGTTCTTGCCCGCCAGCTTGGCCTGGTACATGGCCTGGTCTGCCTGGCGCATCAGCTGATCGGCATCCACATCCTCAGTCTGCGGGTAGAAGGTCACGCCTATGCTGGCGGAAACCTGAAAGAGCTGGGTGCCGACGCGCACCGGCCGCGCGGCGGCGGCGAGGAGGCGGCTCAGCACGGGGACGCTGGCTTCGAGGTCGGTCAGGTCGTACATCACGGCGACAAATTCGTCGCCGCCCAGGCGGGCGAGCGTGTCGCCGTCGCGCAAGGCTTCCTTCATGCGGCTGGCGACGGCCATCAGCAACTGGTCGCCGGCTTCGTGGCCATGACTGTCGTTGATGGTCTTGAAGCCGTCCAGGTCGAGATAGGCCACGGCCAGGCGCTTGTCATGCCGCTGCGCGAGCGACATGGCCTGGTGCAGGCGGTCGCCGAGCAGCACGCGGTTGGGGAGGGTGGTGAGCGCGTCGTAGTGTGCGATGTGCTCGAGCTGCTTCTCATGCTCCTTGATCACCGTGATGTCGGAGAACAGCGCCACATACTGCCGGGTAATGCCGTTCTTGTCGCGCACCGCGCTGATGGTGAGCATCTCTGCGTACACCTCGCCATTCTTGCGCCGGTTCCAGACCTCGCCGTACCAGTGCCCGTGCTCGATCAGGTCGCGCCACATGGCTGCGTAGAAATCCTTGCTCTGGTGGCCGGAGTTGAGGATGTTCGGCGTGCGTCCGAGCACGTCGTCGCGGCTGTAGCCGGTGATCTGGGAGAAGGTGTCGTTGACGTCGATGATCCTGCCGTCGGCATCAGTGATCAGGATGCCCTCGCGCGCGTGGGTGAAAACGCTGGCAGCCAAGTGAAGCTTTTCTTCCGCCTGCTTCTTTCCGGTGATATCGCGCGTGACGGCCAGATGCACCGTCTCGCCGTGATCCTGCATGGGAACGGCGTGAGTCTCCAGCCAGCGGCGCCCGCCCTTCAAGCCGATGACCTCGAACTCGAATTGTGCGGCCTCCCCTGCCAGCACGCGTTGGTGCATCTCCGTGTAGGTCTGGCGGTATGCCGGGGCGACCATATCCACTACCTGATGCCCTGTCACCTGCTCCAGCGAGTCGGCTTCGATCATGGCCAGGCCGGCGGGGTTCATATGGGCCAGGCGTCCTTGTGCATCGACGATCTTGATGCATTCCGGTTCGTTCTCGATGATGGTGCGCAGGCGGGCCTCGCTTTCCAGCAGCATGGACTCGAACCGCTTGCGGTCGGTAATGTCATGGATGATGTTGAACAGCAGCGAGCGGCCGCTGGTCTCGATTGGCGTCGAATACACGTCAACATCGCGCACTTCGCCCGAAGCCAGGCGATGCTTGAACAGGAAATGGCTGCGATGCTCGCGCAGTGCCCTTTGTCTTTCTTCCATGAGCTGTGCGGGCGGCATGGTGTTGATGTCGCCGGTGGACATGGTGGCCAGCAGCGCCTTGGGATAGCCGTAATAGGCGGCTGCCGCCGCATTGGCTTCGATGATCTTTTCCGATGACGGGTCGAGCAGCAGCATCACGGAGGAATTGTGTTCGAAAAAATTGCGGAAATGCGCCTCGCTGGCCTTCAGGCTTTCCTCTCGCACCGCCATGGATTGCAGCAGGCGATTGAAGCCGCTTATCAGTTTTCCTATCTCATCGCGTCGGGTGATGGGCAGCGCTTGCGGGGGAGTGTTGCTGTCGGTCAGCGAGGCCAGCGTTCTGGCGGCGTCCAGCATTGGGGTAAGCTGGCGCCGCAACATCCACCAGGTCAGGCTGCCGGCCAGCAAGGTCAGGAATATCGTGGCGAGGAGCATGCGCTGCTGCATGTCATGGATGGGCGCAAAGGCCTCTGACGTGGGCAGGGCCGCGACCACGAGCCAGTTCGCGCTCGGGATGCGCCTGGCTGACGACAATATTTCCACGCCTGCAGGATTGATGGCAATCTCTGTCTCTTCATGGCCCTGCAGATGCCGGTCAATCAGCGGGTTGCTCCCGGGGTCCGGGAGCGGCTGCATGGTGACGCTCTTGTCCGTGCTGGTGATGATCAGCCGGTTTTGCGGGTCCTCGAGCAAATAGTAACCGTTCATCCCGTAGCGGTTTTCCGTGATGCGATCCAGAAAATTGGACTTGCCCAGATTGATGATGCCCACCAGGGTGCCGATCTGCTTGCCCTGACGATTGCGAAGAGGAGCCGTCATGCCGAACACGGGAACCCGCTGTGTCTTGTCCATGATCGGCGGCCCTATCGTCGGCTCATTCACCTGCAGCATGTCGCCCGAGAATCCGGCGCGCACGTAGTCGAGGCCAATCTGGCTGGTGGCGTGCGAGGTCCCCGCAACGGCTGTGCCATCGATGCGGCGTACAACCAGGCCGCCGTTGAACTGGTCGAGTAGAGCGGGATGCTGTTGCACGACCTTCTGCAGGGAGGCGGCGTCGCTCAGCCCGGCCGAGATGACGCTGTCTGCCACCTTCTTCAGCATGTTCATCCGGTCGATCAGCTCGTAATTGACCTCTGCTGCGATAAAGGAAACCGTCGAGCGCTGCTGTTCGCCCAGCAGCCGCTGCATGTCGTTGTGAAGCACACGACTGGCGTAGAAGGCCAGTGACCAGATGCTGATCAGGAATATGGCCAGGGTAAAGAGTGTCACCCTGGATTTGAGCGAGCATTTCTGGAGTATGTTCAAGTGATGGTTACGCGATGAGGTGGTACACGAACGCGGCTTGTTATCTTGAGACTGGCCGCGTTGAAGCGGCGCCACGCGTGTGTTGGGTGCATGAAAGTGCCGGCAGCGGAATATTGGAAAATCCGCGGTATGTTACCTGCATATCGCCCCGGGCGCTTGACATGGATCAAGCGACAACCTGATGGCGCTTGATCCATGATTGGGCATGCTGGGTGCGCAGCACGCGCCATCAGGCCAGGCGGATGCTGTGCGCGACGGCGCGTAGGCTTCAGCCCACTTACCGCTTGGCCGCAGTGAAGAGCTTGACCAGATCGAGCTGGATCTTGTTGGAGTGGTTATTGAAGGGGCCTTTCATGATGGCCATTGCAGCGTCACGATTCCCGTTCTGCTGCTCGAGCAGCACTTCGCCCGCGGAGATGTGGAAGTCTGAGTGAGCCTTGAGCAGCATTTCATATTCGGGCAACTGCGAGTAGAGCGATTTGCCGGGGCCATACAGCCACTTGCCCAGCACACACATGCCGTCCTGTGCGACCGTGCCGACATCTATGTTCTCGCCGCTGGTTCCGTCCAGAACGGACTGGAGGCGATTTCGCCATGCCTTGTGTGTTGCAATTGATTCGAACAGGCTGAGGCCGGACAAGGAGTCTTCTTCTTTCGACAGCACGGCTTTCTCATCGCCGGCCAGGTGTTTTTGCAGCCAATCCATTAACGACATGTTGAATCTCCTCGGGTTTTTTTTGGAACCTGTGTGGACATCTCCGGTGAGGCGGAGCTATCCGGATCAAGTTGTCAGGCAATATATGTAGCCTAAATGCATATATGCGCAGCGCCATTGATCCAGATCAATCAACGTTTGACCCCAGGCGAAAATTTGCCGGCCCTGCTCCGCGCTGCGCGGAGCAGGGAATGATTGCCTTGACGGCAAAGGCGGTGAACCTGCTGTGCTGCAGCGAGAGGTGTCTTAGTCGGCCAGCAATGTCTGCGGCGGCAGGGTCTGCTTGAGCGATTGCGCCAGCTGTTCCATGGTGGAGGCCAGCGGCGAGCGGCGTCGCCACACCAGACCTATGGTGCGCGAGGCGCCGGGCGCGGCGAGGGGGCGCAGCGCAACCGGGCTGGCCTGGTTTGATGTGCCGCAGCAGGCGAGTGCCGGCATCAGCGTGACACCCAGTCCCATGCCCACCATCTGGCGCAAAGTCTCCAGGCTGGTGGCGCGGATCTCCTCATTCTGCAGACCGTCCAGATGGCAGGCTTCCAGCGCATGGTCACGCAGGCAGTGGCCTTCCTCCAGCAGCAGCAGCCCGGCATTGGCCAGCGCATCGATCGGCACCTTCCTGCTCTTCGCCAGCGTGTGGCTGGCCGGCACGGCGGCAAAGAAGGGCTCCTTGAACAGGGGCACTACCTCAAGCGTGGGGTCGCTCACCGGCAGCGCCAGCAGGCCGGCATCCAGGCGGCCGTCCGCCAGGTGCGTCATCACCTGCGGGGTCATCTCCTCGCGCAGCAGCAGGCGCAGCTTGGGATACTGGCCGTGCAGCAGGCTCAGCACATGCGGCAGGTAATAGGGGCCCAGCGTGGGGATCACGCCCAGCTGCACGGTGCGCTCCATCGGGTCCACTGCCTGGCGTGCCAGCTCGCGGATGCGGTTGGCTTCTTCCAGGATCAGGCGCGCCGAAGCCACGATTTCGCGGCCGACCGGAGTGAGGGTGACCTGCTTCAGCGAACGGTCAAACAGCGTGGCGCCGAGAAATTCTTCCAGCTTCTTGATCTGCGCCGAGAGGGTGGACTGGCTGATGAAGCAGGCCTCGGCGGCCTTGCCGAAGTGCATGGTGTCGGCCAGTGCGACGATATAGCGCAGTTCTTGCAGTGTCATGTGTTGCTACCTCAGGTCAGGTTCTGCATGAGTCACCCGCAAGCAAAACGGGTTCCTCAGTCCTTGCCGAACAGATCGCGGCTATACACCTTGTCGGCCACATCCCTGATGTCGTCGGTGATGCGGTTGGCCACGATGATATCGGATTCCCTCTTGAACTGCGCCAGGTCGTTCACCACGCGCGATCGGAAGAATTCATGCTCCTTCAATGCGGGCTCGTACACGATCACCTCGATGCCTTTGGCCTTGATGCGTTTCATGATGCCCTGGATGCTGCTGGACCTGAAATTGTCCGAGCCGCTCTTCATCACCAGGCGATGGATACCGACCACTTTTGGGTTGCGCTTGACGATGCTTTCCGCAATGAAATCCTTGCGCGTGGTGTTCGATTCGACGATGGCGTGGATCAGGTTCTGCGGCACGTCGCGGTAATTGGCCAGCATCTGTTTGGTGTCCTTGGGCAGGCAGTAGCCGCCATAGCCAAAGGACGGGTTGTTGTAGTGGTCGCCGATACGTGGGTCGAGGCACACGCCCTGGATGATCTGCTTGGTATCCAGCCCGTGGGTGGCGGCGTAGGTGTCGAGCTCGTTGAAGTAGGCCACGCGCATGGCGAGATAGGTGTTGGCGAAGAGCTTGATCGCCTCCGCCTCGGTCGAGTCGGTGAACAGGGTGGCGATGTCCTGCTTGACCGCGCCCTGCTTGAGCAGGTTGGCAAACACCTCGGCGCGCTGCGAGCGTTCGCCCACCACGATGCGCGAGGGATGCAGGTTGTCATACAGCGCGCGGCCTTCGCGCAGGAACTCGGGCGAGAAGATCAGGTTGTCGCACTTGAACCTGGCGCGCGCATTGACGGTGTAACCCACAGGAATGGTGGACTTGATCACCATCACCGCCTTGGGATTGATGCTCAGCACGTCCTGGATCACTGCCTCGATCGACTTGGTGTTGAAATAGTTGGTGTCCGGGTCGTAATCGGTCGGCGTCGCGATGATCACGTAATCCGCGCCAGCATAGGCCTCCTGCTTGTCCAGCGTGGCCTTGAAGTTGAGCGTCTTGTGGGTAAGGTAGTCCTCGATCTCCACATCCTCGATGGGCGAGTGCTTGCGGTTGAGCATGTCGACCTTTTCGGCGACGATGTCGAGCGCGACGACCTCGTTGTGCTGGGCAAGCAGGATGGCGTTGGACAGACCGACGTAACCGGTACCGGCGATGGCGATTTTCATGACTGGAGGCAATGCAAACAAGAAATATTGGCGCGCATTATACGCCATGCCGTGTGACCGGCGCTTTGCGGGGCTCAGGCCTGGGCCAGTTGTTGCTCCAGCACCCGGCGCACCTGCTGCGCGAGGTCGGGCGCCAGGCAATCCAGTTCGATGCTGTCGGGCATGCTGCGCAGCCAGGTGAGCTGGCGCTTGGCCAGCTGGCGGGTGGCGGCAATGCCGGTGTCGAGCAGGCCCTGCTGGTCGATTTCACCCTCCATGAATTGCCACGCCTGGCGGTAGCCGACGCAGCGCATCGACGGCAGCTCCGGGTGCAGCGTGTATTTGGCGCGCAGCCCGCGCAGCTCGTCCACCAGTCCATCTTTGAGCATTTGGTGGAAGCGCGTGGCGATGCGGGCATGCAGCTCGCTGCGCCGGGAAGGCTGCAGCGCAATCGGAATGACGCGGTAGGGCAGCTCGACCGCATCCTGCTGCCGGATCAGCTCCGACATCTGCTTGCCCGAAATCAGGTAGATCTCCATCGCCCGCTGGATGCGCTGTGTGTCGGTGCTGTGCAGGCGCGCGGCCGTTTCCGCGTCCACCGCGGCCAGCCTGCGGTGCAGCGCCTCGATGCCATGCTGGGCAATCTCGGCATCCAGCTGTGCGCGGATCGCCGCATCCGCCTGCGGCAGCGGGCTCAGCCCTTCGCGTAGCGCCTTGTAATACAGCATGGTGCCGCCCACCAGCAGCGGTATCCTGCCGCGCGCGGTGATGTCCGCCATCAGGTGCAGCGCATCGCGGCGGAACGCGGCGGCGGAGTAGGCTTCGGTCGGGGCGATGATGTCGATCAGGTGGTGCGGCGCACGCGCCAGCGTGGCCGCATCCGGCTTGGCGGTGCCGATGTCCATGTCGCGATACACCAGCGCCGAATCCACGCTGATCAGCTCCACCGGCAGGCGCTGCACCAGCTCCACCGCGACCGCGGTCTTGCCGCTGGCGGTGGGGCCCATCAGGAAAATGGCGGGTGGGAGGACTTTCATTGAGAGTTGATCAGGATCGGCTCATCTTTATTGAATAGATCATTCAATCCAAGATTGGGAACAATATTATTAATGCCAATAAGATTAATATTTCAGCATTCTAGATTTTTCAACGCGGTGGCGACTTACATCATGTGAATCGTACTGGAATTTGACGGAGTGTACGGTATGAACCTTTATAGAATTAACATCTATTCGAAGTGTGATATCTCGAGCATCAGAGTCGTGGCTGTCACAATACCTTCCAAGTAGTTGTGCATAATTTGACCGGTGAGTATCTTCATCTACTTCATTTGAGATATTTTTACCTGGAGTAAGCTCTGTTACTGAGTAATCGGTTTCCCATCCATCCTCCGTATGCCAGCCCAAACTCGCATTTATTTCAGTCTCATCTGGAATGGGGATTGATTCGACGCGAGCTGATTTTTGGAATAGTGCGATATTTAAAGCACTACCTGCCGTCTGGGCTGATGGAAAATATATTCCATCAAGAGTGGGTTTGTTTTCTGTTGCTAAGAAATCTGCAATTGCTTGTGTCGGCAGATATTCGAGCACTTCATCATCAGGCATGATGGGCCTTGTGATGCGTTGGCAAAGTGAGCGGAGGAACGTGGCGCGTTCAAGCCGTGTTGCCCACCTGGGATCAAAAATGCTGCCATCCTCAATCACACTCTCGAGTGCAGTGAGGTCTAGTAATCGAAGAGAGCGAATAATGTCGAAGCGAGCTACAACTACTTGACTGCCCACGGGTGGACGAACCTCTGCGATTGCTACGTCGTGATTGCTAGCACCATAGAAGACTGATATGCCATACGCATTCATTCGTCCGGCCCGAGCAAGAGTGGGTGGGGGAGGCCCCAGATGCTTATCTGGTCGGCAAAGTACTTCTTTCAGCTTCTCCTCGGATTGGAAGATTCGTGCTCGATAGATCTCGGGCAATTTTGTATTTGGGCCAGCGTCAATAATCAAAGGGCGGCCATCGGCAGTGGCAATCTTGTCAATCTCATTGAATACTGAGGTAAGGTGCGTCAACGCAGTTTGATTGAAGAAGCGTGCCTCTGCTTTCAATGAAGCTTCAAAGTTGATCCATTCTTGTTGCCATATGTGATCAGTTATTTCTTTTCTTTGATAATAGGAATCAGCAGAAAATTCGGTTTCTTCGCCCATTTTATGGGCGTCATAGTCACTGAACCTGTCCTCCAAGATGGACTGAATGTCTTGCGCGGCCTGTTCTGGAATGTTGGCTGCATCTTCGATTGCGTAGATTACTGGTTCCCCATCGCGCTCCCAATCGTAATTTGACTCTCTATCAGCGAGCAAAGTTTGTTGCCAATAAGTTGGCTGATCTGATGTTCTTGTGAAATGCTGGTCAAAGGCTTTTTCAATGTAACTAGCTATATCGTCAATTTCGAAGGAATTGTGTGTCTGGCCACAATATGAGCATTTTCTACGGTGCCCGCTAATTCTCACTTCATTTTGCAGATAAGGCTCTCCGATGCATTGATGACAAAGTCTTTTGGATTTTAGTTGGGCGATATTTAGGCTGCTCATATTACTAATCTCTCAGAAGGCGCTTTATTTCCCGCGCATAAACATCGCATCCAGTTCCTGCAGCGTCACCTGGAACCAGGTCGGACGCCCATGGTTGCACTGGTCGGCACGTTCGGTCTGCTCCATCTCGCGCAGGATGGCGTTCATCTCGGGCAGGGTGAGTTGCTGGTTGGCGCGCACGGCGGAGTGGCAGGCCAGGGTGGCGAGCAGTTCGTTGCGGCGCTCGGTGAGGGTGCGTGAGGCGCCGAAATCGCGCAGCTCGTGCAGCACTTCGCGCGCGGCGGCTTCGGCGTGCGATTGCCTGAGCATCGCCGGCATGGCGCGCACCGCCAGGGTGTGGGTGGAGAGCGGGGCGATGTCGAAGCCGAGCCGGTGCAGCGCATCCTGCTCTTCCTCAACTGTGGCGATGTCCAGTGCTTCGGCGGCGAAGGTGACGGGCACCAGCAGTTGCTGGGTGGGCAGCTGCTGCGCGTCGAATGCGCTTTTCAGGCGCTCGTACACGATGCGCTCGTGGGCGGCGTGCATGTCCACCACCACCAAGCCGTGCTGGTTCTGCGCCAGGATGTAGATGCCGGAGAGCTGGCCGAGGGCGAAGCCCAATGGGTGTGCGTCAGGCAACGCCGGGCTGGCAGGCGCGGGCGCGGCGGCTGGCGTTGCCATGGTGTGGTCGCGTGCCATGGCAGACTCATTCCACAGCTGGTAGGCGGCCTGCGGCTGGGAGGCATTGAAGCTCATCGCTTGCTGCTGGATGGGAAATGGGCTGCTGCCAGCGCCTTCTTGCCTTGCTGGTGCGGGTTGGGGTGAGGGGCCGGTAGTTGAAGGAGAAGCGTCCGACTGGCGCAGCGGCGCGCCCAGCGCATCGTGCAACGCATGGAACACGAACTGGTGGATGCCCTGGCTCTCACGGAAACGCACCTCTGACTTGGCCGGATGTACGTTGACGTCCACCTGCTCCGGCGGCATCTCGAGGAACAGCACGAAGGCGGGGTGGCGCTGGTGGTGCAGGATGTCCTGGTAAGCCTGGCGCACGGCATGCATCAGCACCTTGTCGCGCACGAAGCGGCCGTTGACGAAGAAGTACTGCTCGTCGCGGGTGGAACGCGAGTAGGCGGGCAGGCCGGCTATGCCGTACAGGTGCAGCGGGCCGATCTGGCGCTCGACCTCAACGGCGTACTGGCCGAATTCGGGGCCGAGGATGGCGGTGATGCGCTGCGCCAGAGTTTGGCGGGGGAATTGCCAGATGCTCTTGCCGTCGCGTTGCAGCGAGAACACTACATCGGGGCGCGACAGCGCGATGCGTTTGAATGTTTCTTCGCACCAGGCATATTCGGTGCTCTCGCTCTTGAGGAATTTGCGCCGCGCCGGGGTGTTGAAATACAGCTCGCGTATCTCGACGCTGGTGCCGTGCGGGTGGGCGGCGGGGGCGGCGGCGCTGAGGTTGCCGTCCATAGCCTCCACCTTCCAGCCGTGGCTGATGTCCGGCGTGCGGCTGGTGAGGCTGACCTGTGCCACCGCGGCCATGCTGGCCAGCGCTTCGCCGCGGAAGCCCATGCTCGCCACGCGCTGCAGGTCGTCCAGGCTGGCGATCTTGCTGGTGGCATGGCGCATCAGTGCCAGCGCCAGCTGTTCCTGGGCGATGCCGCTGCCGTTGTCGCGCACTACCAGGCGCTTGATGCCGCCGCCTTCCAGCTGCACGCTGATCTCGGTGGCGCCGGCATCCAGGCTGTTTTCCATCAGCTCCTTCAGGGCCGAGGCAGGGCGCTCGATCACTTCGCCGGCGGCGATCTGGTTGATGAGGAGCTCGGGCAGCAGCTGGATGGCGGGCATGGGCAGGCTAGTGGTGGCAATAAGGCCCGGAATTATAGCGTTTTAACCGCAGTGGAGCGCAGCCGCTTAAAGCTCGTATATAATTGCCGACCGCCCGGCTCAGCCGGGCAAATTTTTAATCCGTATCTCATTCATCAGGCCGTTCGTGGTGAGCCTTGCGGCTCAATGCCCTTCGACAAATTCGGGGCAAATGAAGGCTGCGGCCTGATGAAAATGTATATTCATGCCGTAGCTCGTGCGGGCTGTGGCGGCTTAAGAGGTCAAAAAGAGGAGAGGCTACATGCGTATTGGAATTCCTGCGGAAACGCTCGCTGGGGAAAAGCGCGTTGCCACCGTGCCTGAGGTCGTTGAGAAACTCATCAAGCTGGGCTTTAAAGTTTCTGTCGAATCCGGTGCAGGCGAAGCGGCGAATTGCAGTGACGAGTCCTACCGTGCATCCGGTGCCGAGATCATCGAGGGAGCAGCCCGGTTGTGGGCTGAGTCCGACATCATTTTCAAGGTCGCCGTCCCCACCAGTGCCGAGGTTGCGCTGATGCGCGAAGGCGGTGTCCTGATCGGCTTTGTCTGGCCGGCGCAGAATCCGGAACTGATGCAGCAACTGGCGGCCAAGAAGGCGACCGTGCTCGCCATCGACTGCCTGCCGCGCATGTTGAGCCGCGCCCAGAAGATGGATGCATTGACCTCGCAGGCTGGCGTTGCCGGCTATCGCGCCGTCATCGAGGCTGCCAACGTGTTTGGCCGCTTCTTCAACGGCCAGATCACGGCCGCGGGCAAGGTGCCTCCGGCCAAGGTGTTCGTCGCCGGTGCCGGCGTGGCCGGTCTGGCTGCCATTGGCACCGCTGCCGGTCTGGGCGCGATTGTGCGCGCCAACGACACGCGTGCCGAAGTGGCCGATCAGGTCAAGTCGCTGGGCGGCGAGTTCGTCAAGGTCGACTATGAGGAAGAAGGCAGTGGCGGCGGCGGTTACGCCAAGGTGATGAGCGAGGGCTTCCAGCAGGCACAGCGCGAGATGTATGCCACGCAGGCACGGGAAGTGGACATCATCATCACCACCGCACTGATCCCCGGCAAACCCGCCCCCAGGCTGATCACTGCCGAGATGGTGCAGTCTATGCGCCCGGGCAGTGTCATCGTGGATATGGCGGCAGAACGCGGCGGCAACTGCGAACTGACCGAACCCGGCCAGGCCGTGGTGAAACACGGCGTGACCATCGTCGGTTACACCGATCTGAACAGCCGTCTGGCCAAGCAGTCTTCCACACTGTATGCCACTAATCTGTTCCGCCTCACTGAGGAACTGTGCAAGACCAAGGACGGCATCATCAACGTCAACATGGAAGACGATGCCATCCGCGGCCTGACCGTGATCAAGGATGGCGAGATCACCTGGCCGGCGCCTGCGCCCAAGCTGCCCGCCGCGGCGACCAAGCCGGCGGCAGCCAAGCCGGTGACTCCGGCGCCTGCGCATGGTGCGCCGAGCGAGCCGATGTCGGGCACCAAACTGGCGATCATGTTCGGCGTCGCGGCCCTGTTGTTCTGGGTGATCGGCGCCAACGCGCCGGCGGCCTTCCTCGGCCATTTCACCGTGTTCGTACTGGCGTGTTTCGTCGGCTACATGGTGGTGTGGAACGTCACGCCCGCCTTGCATACCCCGTTGATGAGCGTCACCAACGCGATCAGCAGCATCATCGCCATCGGTGCGCTGGTGCAGATTGCGCCGCCGCTGCTGGGCACAGGAGAGCCGCGTCCGGATGACTGGATCCGCTGGCTGGCGATGTTCGGCATCGTGCTCACTTCGATCAACATGTTCGGCGGATTCGCCGTAACCCAGCGCATGCTGGCGATGTTCCGCAAATAAGGGAAATCAATATGATGTCTGCAAGCTTGTCTACAGTCTCTTATATCGGCGCGATCATTCTGTTCATCCTGAGCCTGGGCGGTCTTTCCAGCCCGGCCTCTTCCCGTCGCGGCAACCTCTTCGGCATGATCGGCATGACCATCGCGGTGCTGGCAACGGTGTTTGGCCCCCGCGTCTCGCTGGCCGGCCTTCCCTGGATCATGGTGGCCATGCTGGTCGGTGGCAGCATCGGTCTCATCGCCGCGCGTGTGGTGAAGATGACGCAGATGCCGGAACTGGTTGCGCTGATGCACAGCCTGGTCGGCCTGGCTGCCTGCCTGGTCGGTTTCGCCAACTACATCGACCCGGTGGCCGCTGCCAATCTGAGCAGTGCCGAGAAAGCCATCCACGAGATCGAGATCTATGTCGGCATCCTGATCGGCGCGGTCACCTTCTCCGGTTCCCTCATCGCCTTCGGCAAGCTCTCGGCCAAGATCAGCGGCAAGCCTTTGCTGCTGCCGGGCCGCCACTTCATCAATCTGCTGATCCTGCTGGCCGTGATCTACTTCGGATATGTGTTCCTGCATGCCGCCACGGTGAGTGCGGGCATGCTGGCGCTGAGCGTGATGACCGTGCTCGCCTTGCTGTTCGGCATCCACATGGTGATGGCCATCGGCGGCGCCGACATGCCGGTGGTGGTGTCCATGCTCAACAGCTATTCCGGCTGGGCGGCTGCGGCAACCGGCTTCATGCTGAATAACGATCTGCTGATCGTCACCGGCGCGCTGGTGGGCTCTTCCGGCGCCATCCTGTCCTACATCATGTGCCGTGCGATGAACCGGGACTTCATCAGCGTGATCGCGGGCGGTTTCGGCAGTGGTGGCGGCAAGGCGCCCGCAGCCGGCGGCGAGGCACAACCTGCCGGCGAAGTGACCTCCATCACCGCCGCAGAGGCGGCCGAATTGCTCAGCTCCGCCAAGAACGTGGTGATCGTGCCCGGTTACGGCATGGCAGTGGCTCAGGCCCAGCATGCGGTGTTTGAGATCACCCAGCTCCTGCGCGGGCAGGGCATCAACGTCCGCTTCGGCATCCACCCGGTGGCGGGCCGCATGCCCGGCCACATGAACGTGTTGCTGGCTGAAGCGAAGGTGCCTTATGACATCGTGATGGAGATGGATGAGATCAACGGGGACTTCCCTGATACCGACGTCGCCATCGTGATCGGCGCCAACGACATCGTGAATCCCGCAGCACAGGAAGATCCGTCCAGCCCGATCGCCGGCATGCCGGTGCTGGAAGTGTGGAAGGCCAGGACCTCGATCATGATGAAGCGCAGCATGGCCACCGGTTATGCGGGCGTGGACAATCCGCTGTTCTACAAAGAGAACAACCGCATGCTGTTTGGCGATGCCAAGAAGGTGCTGGAGGATGTGATCAAGGCACTGCAACACTAAGCGTCGCAAAACTACTGCGGTGAGCATCTGCGTTGTTGCACGGTGCTCGCTCCATCGCCTATCGACATGATATGTCTCAGTCGCTGCGCGCCGTGCGCCTAGCATCTGCTCATCCTCGCTACGTTTTGCCTGTTTGAATGAGAAACGCCCGCAATTGCGGGCGTTCTTGTTTGTGCCGTCACGCCCCGGGCCGGAAAAGTGTCAGCGCTGGACCTGTTGCTGCCAGTAACGCACATGCAGCCGCCGGTAGCGCTCGACATTGAAGTGCAGCGCATCCATTTCCACCTGGATGGCGCCATCCTCGTCCGAACGCAGCAGAGTGCTGCCTATCGACTGGTAGCGTTCCACCACCTCGGCCTTGGGATGGCCGAAGCGGTTGCGGTAGCCGGCGGTGAACACGGCATACTGCGGCCGCACGGCCGCCACGAAACCCGGTGTGGAGGAAGTCTTGCTGCCATGATGCGGCACCACCAGCAAGGTGGCGTGCAACTGGTCGGCATGGCGTTGCAGCAGGCGGCGTTCGCTCTCCTTCTCGATATCGGCCGCGAGCAGCACGCTGTGCACGCCTGTGCTGATGCGCAGCACACAGCCCAGATTGTTGGTGCTGCTGTCCTGTGTGTAGCTGTCGTGTGCGGGATGCAGCAGCTCGAAGCGCACGCCGTCCCACTCCCAGCTCTCACCATCGGCGCAGCGCCGGGGTGACGCTGCCTGTTGCACGATCGGGCTGTCGTCCGGCAGGGATGACAGCAGGCTGCCCACCGGCATGGCCTGCAAGATGGAGAGCGCACCGCCGGTGTGGTCGGCATCGTCGTGCGTCAGCACCAGGGTGTCCAGCGTAGCGATGCCCATGCCGCGCAGCGACGGCACCAGGATGCGGTTGCCGCTGTCGGCTTCGCTGTTGAAGGCGGGGCCGCTGTCGTAGAGCAGGGTGTGCTGGCGGGTCTGCACGCCCACCGCCAGGCCCTGGCCGACATCGAATATGGTCAGGCGCGCGCTGGCAGGCGGCAAGGGCGCAGGCTGCACGAGGAACATCGGTAGCAGCAGGGGCACGCCCAGCCAGCGCGTGGGGAAGCCGCGCGGCAGCAGCAGCCACACGGCGCCCAGCATGCCCAGCACAATGCACCACGGAGGTGGCGCATGTTGCGTCCACACCGCCAGCGGCAGGCTGTTCAGCCATTGCAGCGCCTGTATACACCAGCCCATCAGCCAGTGCGCCAGCTGCAGCAGTCCGTCGAATGGCGGCAGCGCGCCGAGCAGGGTGAGCGGCACCACCACCAGGCTGACCAGCGGGATGGCGAAGGCATTGGCCACGGGCGATACCAGCGACAACTGCTGGAACAGGGCGAGCAGCAAGGGGATCAGGCCGATGGTCATGGCCCACTGCATGCGCCCGTATTCGAACAGCCAGTGGCGCGTGCCCAGGCGGTTGGCAGTGATGAAGAAGATCAGCGCCACCGCGCCGAACGACAGCCAGAATCCGGCCGACAGCACCGCCCACGGATCGAGCAGCAAAGCCACCAGCAGGGCGGCCGACAGCAGCTGCGACGGCGATACCGTGCGGGACAGCCACAGCGCTGCCGCCACAGTGCCCAGCATGTACACCGTGCGCTGCGCCGGCACGCCGTAGCCGGCGAGCAGGGCATAGGCGAGCGCCACCAGCAGGCCGGCCAGCGCGGCCGCCTTGCGTGCCGGCAGCCACAGGGTGAGGCGCGTGCTGCGCCGCCACAGCCAGTAGCACAAGGCAAACGCCAGGCCGGACAGCATGGTGATGTGCAGCCCGGAGATGCTCATCAGGTGGTTGACCCCCGTGCGGGTGAACACCTGCCATTGCGCGGCCGGGATGCTGGCCTGGTCGCCGATGGCCAGCGCGCTGAGCACGCCGGCGTAGGGCGCGTCGCCCAGCACCTGCCGGAAATGCGCGCGCAGGGTTTCGCGCAGATGCTCGACGGCATAGCCCGGGGCCATGACTTGCTCAGCCAGGCGGTGGTTGTCGCCCTTTGCATGCACATAGCCCAGTGCGCGCAGGTTGCGCTCCAGCGCCCATACCTCGAAATCGAAGGTGTGCGGATTGCTGCTGCCATGCGGCTGTTTCAGGCGCACGGTGAGTTGCCAGCGTTCGCCCGCATGCAGATCGAGTGGCGCATCGTCGCGGCTCACATAGGTGGACAGCAGCAGGTGGTGCGGCACCCGTGCGCCGGGCGTCGCCACCTGTTCCACGTCGAAGGCGAAGCTGAGCCCGTTTTCATGCAGGCGCGGCATTTCCGCCACTACGCCGACCAGCTGGACGTCGCGCCCCTGCCAGGCTGCCGGCAGTTCGTCGGCCAGGCGCTGCTGCGCCATCCACGCCGCATGGAGGAAGCCTGCCAGCAAGGCCCAGGCCAGCAGCACCGCATTGCGCGTGACGCGCTGCCAGCGCTGCTGCCGCGGCAGGCGCAGGGCCGGCAGCAACAGCGGCAGCAGCCAGGCCCAGCGCAGGTCAGGCAAGGTCGCCTGCTGCTGCAGCAGCCACACACCCAGGGCAAAGAAGATGGTGAAGGAAATCATCGGCGTAGCGTAGCGCCAATCCGGCATGCTGTTAAGCCTGCTTATTGCACTTGGCGGGCCATGATAGTAGTGTGGCGACTCTGCAGAACTGGAATAGCGGTTGCCTTGTGCCATGAAGATATCGTTTTCAACTGCCGTGGTGCCACCTCATGACGACTCGTCACGGTAAAAGCCACCCGGAACGCGGTGCGTCGGCAGGCAGGGGGCGCCATCTCGAAGATTATCTGCCGTGGCTGGTGCTGCTGGCGTCGCTGGTCATGACGGGATTGCTGTGGCAGATCGCACATCGCGCTTCGCTGCAGGAACAACGCATTGCCTTCCAGTCGCACATCAGCGATGTCAATGACCGCCTGCAGCGCCGGATTGCCTACTATGAGCAGGTGCTCTACGCGGTGCGCGGCTTCTACCTCAACCAGCACGTCATGGAGCCGCAGGAATTTGCGGGGTATGTGGATTCGCTCGAAATCGACGGCAACTTCCCGGGCATCCAGGGCGTCAGTTTTGCGCCGCTGTTGCCCGATGCGCGCAAAGCCTCCCATGTCGCCGCGATGCGCAGATCCGGCTCACCCGACTATGAGATCCATCCCGCCGGGCAGCGACCCGAGTATGCGCCTGTCGCCCTGATCGAGCCGCACAATGAACGCAATCTGCGTGTGCTAGGCTTTGACAACCTGAGCGATGCGAGCCGCCGCGAAACGCTGCTGCGCGCACGCGATGCCGGGCATGCCGTCCTTTCCGAAAAACTGGTATTGAAGCAGGAAGACGACCAGGTGCATCTGGCGGGTTTCCTCCTGTTCCTGCCGGTCTACCGGCACGGCCTGCCGCACGACACGCCGGCCGAGCGCCAGGCCAATATCGACGGCTGGCTGGCAGCCTCGTTCCGCATGAAGGACTTCATGGCGGCCATGCTGGAGGGGCACGTCGCGGGGATCAATGTCGAGATCTTCGATGGCGATGCGACAAGTGAACAGGCTCGCATGTATGGAGCACCGTCGCCGCGAGCCGCGCTGTATTCGGCGAGCGAGACTCTGGAGATAGCGGGGCACCCCTGGCGAATACGCTACGCTTCGCTGCCGGAATTCGAAAGCACGCGCGAGGTGACGGGCGAGCGCACCGTCATGCTGGCAGGTGTGTTGCTCAGTCTGTTGCTGATGCTGGTAAGCTGGCTGCTGGTGCGCAATCGCAAGCGCGCCACGCAGATGGCCGCCGCCGTCCGCCATGAGCTGGAGATGCGCCTGCAGGCCGAGCACAGGACCCGGGAGCTGAACCTGTTCAACGAGGCGATCCTGGAGAAGTCCCCGGCCGGCATCGCCGTGTATCGGGAGAGTGGCCCCTGCGTCATGGCCAATAGGGCGTATGCGCGGGCGATAGGCGGTGTCATCGAACAGGTGCGCCAGCAGGACTTCCGCAGCAACGCCTCCTGGCAGCGCAACGGCCTGCTCGACTTTGCCATCCAGGCGATCGAGACGGGCTTGACCATCCGGCGTGACATCGCGGGGGAGACATCGTACGGCAAGAAGGTGGCGGTAGAGTGCATCTTTGCGCCGCTCGATATTTCGGGCCAGGCGCACCTGCTGGTGATCGTGAATGACGTGTCGGACCGGGTGGCGGCAGAAAATGCACTCACCGCATCGATGCGCCAGCTGGAAGAGAAAGAGCTGGCGAAGACCCGCTTCCTTGCCGCTGCGGGACATGACCTGCGCCAGCCGATGGCGGCCGCGAACCTGTTCATCGATGCGCTCAAGCTGACCGAAGCAACGCCGCGACAGACAGAAATCATCCAGCGTCTGGACCAGTCCATGGCCACTTTCAACGGCCTGCTCGATGCCTTGCTGAACGTGTCCAAGCTGGATGCGGGCATGGTCAAACCGCAATTCTCCCCGGTCAGCGTGTCGGAAGTATTCAACTGGCTGGAGCAGAACTTCGCGCCGATGGCCAATGACAGGAAGCTGGCGTTCCGCCTGTATTTTCCCCTGAAACAGGCGCTGATCGTGCACAGCGATCAGGGCCTGCTGCAGTCGGTGCTGATGAACCTGGTGTCCAATGCGATCAAGTTCACCGCCGAGGGCGCGGTGCTGGTCAGCGCCAGGGCGCGCGGCAGCGACGTGCTGTTCCAGGTCTGGGACAGCGGGATGGGAATCGCCCCCGAACATATAGGGCGCATCTTCGACGAGTTCTACCAGGTCGACAATCCGCAGCGTGACCGTTCCGGCGGGCTGGGCCTGGGGCTGGCCATCGTGCGCCGAGCCCTGACGCTGCTCGGTGCGGACGTGAGCTGCCGCTCGCACCCCGGGCGCGGCTCGGTGTTCGAATTCCGCCTGCCGCAGGTGACAGCGGCAGGCACGCCGCTCGCGCGGAGGCCTGCCGCGCAGCATGGCGTGGCCAACGAGACCTTTATCCGCGGCAAGCGCTTCATACTGGTGGAGGACGATGTGCTGGTGGCCCAGGCCATGCTCAACTGGCTGGAGGGCATGGGGGCAGACGTGAAGTGCTTCCACAGCGGCGAAGACGCGCTGCGTCATGCCGACATCGACTATGCCGATTACTTCATCGCGGATTACATGCTGGGCGGCACGCTGAACGGCATCCAGTTCCTCAATACGGTGCGGCACAAGATAGGCCGCTCGATCCGCGCGGTCGTGGTCACCGGGGACACGTCTTCCGCTTTCATCCGCCACGCCGTGGAATGCGACTGGCCCGTGCTGCACAAGCCGATCAACACCTCCCAGCTGATTGCCCATCTGATCAGCCAGGAGCAGGGCTAGCTCTTAGGGCGTGTTAACACTAATTTCGCGTCTGCGACGGGGGCGATTTGGGATGCCATCCGCGAAGCAAGGCGCGCCGTAGTGCAAGCCACTACAAGCGGCTTGCGAAAACTTGTTTCAGTGTAGGCTAACCTGCATCGCAGGTTATGCCGTAACTACAAAGGAGGGCGCCCAAATCGCCCCCGTCCCGAAGGGTTGAGACGGGAAGGCCGCGACTGCTGTGCTGCAACCCTTGCGAATGGAATAACTATTCGCTGCGGCTTGCGCCTTGCATTCGCAGCCTTCCCGTCACAACGCAGGCGTGAAATTAGTGCTAACACGCCCTAGCCGCCGCGCCCGGCAGCCTGCTTCGGCGCACACTACTGCATCGCGGCAAGCAGCGGCCAGCCTGGTGTCAGCGCCTGCGCATCAGCTTGAACAATTCGAACCACAGCACGCTGCCCAGCCCCGCCGCCAGGCACAGGGTAAACTGGGTCGGCGTGATGCTGGCGAAATGGAACACCTCGCGCATGAAGGGCACACCGAGCGTGACGAGCAGGAAGGCGAAAGCCCCGCCCGTCACCCACCACAGCGCCGGGTTGCGGCTGTACATGCTGGACAGGATGGTGTGCTGCCAGGAGCGGTTGACCAGGATCAGCCCGAGGTTGCCGATCACTACGGTGGCGAAGGTCAGCGCGCGCGCCGTTTCGGCCGAGGCGCCCAGGCGCAGCGCCGTGGCCAGCACCAGTAGTGCACCCAGCAGCAGGACCAGTCCCTGTGCCAGGCTGATCAGCAGGGTGTGCATGCCGAACAGCGGCTCCTGCGGCGAGCGCGGCTGCCGCTGCATGATGTTCTTCTCGGCGGGTTCCGCTTCGAAGGCGATAGAGCAGGCGGGGTTGATGATCATCTCCAGGAACACGATGTGCACCGGTGCCAGCATGGGCGGCCAGCCCACCAGCAGCGGGATCAGCGACAGGCCGGCGATGGGTATATGCACGGCCAGGATGTAGGCCATCGCCTTGCGCAGGTTGTCGAAGATGCCGCGACCCAGGCGCACCGCGTGCACGATGGAGGCGAAGTCGTCGTCCAGCAGCACCAGCGCGGAAGCCTCGCGCGCCACGTCGGTGCCGCGCCCGCCCATGGCGATGCCGATGTGCGCCGCCTTCAGCGCGGGGGCGTCGTTCACGCCATCGCCGGTCATCGCCACCACTTCGCCATTGGCCTTCAGCGCGCTGACCAGGCGCAGTTTCTGCTCCGGCACCATGCGTGCAAAGATGTTGCTGTGGCGGATGCGTTCGCGCAGGGTGGCATCGTCCATCGCGCCCAGCTCGGGCCCGCCGATGATGCCGCCGCTGCCGGCGGCCAGGCCGGCCTGTTGCGCGATGGCGGCGGCGGTGGCGGGGTAGTCGCCGGTGATCATCACCACGCGGATGCCGGCCGAGGCACATTCCGCAAGCGCAGCTGGCACCGTGCTGCGCAGCGGGTCGGCCAGGCCGATCAGGCCGACCAGTTCGAATTCGAAATCATGCTGGATGATCGGCCATTCGCGTCCCCGGTAGGTGGCATGGGCCACGCCCAGCACGCGCATGCCGCGCGCCGCCAGCGCCTGCACCTGCTGCGCCAGCTCGGCCTGCCGCGCTGCCCCCAGGTGGCACAGGTCGGCCACCGCTTCCGGCGCGCCCTTGCAGGCCACCGCATACTCGTCGCGGTCGCGCGCACGCCATACGTGTGACAGCGCCAGCTGTTCCGGCGTCAGCGCGTACTCGTGCTTGAGCACCCAGTCGTAGTGCAGGTGTTCGGTGTTGGCGAGGCAGCGGGCAGCCAGCGCGTGGATGGCCTGTTCCATCGGGTCCCAGGGATCGGTTGCGCTGGCCAGCACGGCAAACTCCATCAACTCGTGGAAGTCCTCCGGCAGCTCGCCGCGCGCCTCATCGACCATCAGCGTTGCGCCGCCCACGCTGAGCTGCTGCACGTGCATGCGGTTCTGCGTGAGCGTGCCGGTCTTGTCCACGCACAGCACGGTGGCCGAGCCCAGCGCCTCCACAGTGTGCATGCGGCGCGACAGCACCTGGTGGCGCGAAATTCGCCAGGCGCCCATCGCCATGAACACGGTCAGCACCAGCGGATATTCTTCCGGCAGGATGGACATGGCCAGCGTGATGCCGGACAACAGCCCGTTGAGCCAGTCGCCGTGCAGATAGCCGTAGACCAGCACCAGCAGCAGGCAGATGGCGACGCCGATGGCCGCCAGCATGCGCACCAGCCGGCCTATTTCCTGCTGCAGCGGGGTGGCCTCGGTCTCCACGCTCTGCAGCGCGCGCCCGATCTTGCCGATTTCGCTGCGCGGGCCGGTGGCCAGCACGCGTGCCATGCCGCGCCCCTGTGTGACCAGGGTGGCGGAAAACACATAGGGCTGATCATCGCCGCCAGGCTTCAAGGCCAGTTCTTCTCCGCTTTGGCTTTCGCGCTCGCCTTGAAACTGGGGGGCTGCTGTCTTGCGTACGGGCACGGATTCGCCGGTGAGCAGTGATTCGTCCGTAGAAAAACTGCTGCATTCGAGCAGCACTGCATCTGCCGGGATGCGGTCGCCCTCGCTCAGGATGAGGATGTCGCCGCGCACCACCTCGCGCCCGGCAATGCGCACAGGCTGGCCGTCGCGCAGCACCAGTGCGCGCGGGCTGGTGAGGTCGCGCAGAGCTTCCAGCACGCGCTCGGTCTTGTATTCCTGGTAGATGCTGATGCCCAGCACCACGCACACAAAGCCCAGCAGCATCAGCGCATCGCCGACATCGCCCAGCAGCAGGTAGATGGCGCCGGCACTCACCAGCAGCAGGAACATCGGTTCGTGCAGCACGTCGAGCGCAATGCGCGTCAGGTTGCGCTGGCCGGACGAAGGCAGCTCGTTGGCGCCTTCGGCAGTCAGGCGCGTGCTGGCCTCGGCTTGTGTCAGGCCTTGCAGGAGTGTTTGTCCGGCGGCGTCTCGGTTCATGCGTGTAACCCTGAATAAGCGGGATGCGGAGCCAGTTTACACAAAGGTGCGGGCCGGTGTGGAAACGGGTGCGGCTGCCCCGGAGATGTGCTGCTTGAAATTCAATAATGCAGGCAGCTTGCGCGCGAGCTGAAAATTGGGCGGCACAGGCGCTGCCCAATTTTATTGCATGCGCCTGCAAGCCGCGCCACTGCTGCATTCCCGCATGTTGTCCACAGCCTTATTCACCAAAACTGTGGACAATTCGAACAGCCCCGCTCGCAGGCCTGGTGTTTCCTGTGCCGGGCTCGGACCGCTTGCCTGGGCACGTAGCGGAGGCCGCCGCCCGTGCGCAAAACGAAGAGCCCACGGCAGGCGCCGCGGAATCAGGTAATCTAGCGACACCGATTCCGCCGGAAAATGTGCGCCGTGCCGAAAAGATACTTCAAAAAATTCCTGCCAGATCACGACAGCATCCGCCAGAACCGCTGGATACGCCCGTTCGGCAGCTGGCTGCAGCACCACAACCTGTGGCACCTGCATCGCCGCTCGGTGTCCGGCGGGGTGGCGGTGGGCATGTTCTGCGGCCTGATTCCTGGGCCATTCCAGATGCTGGCGGCCGCATTGCTGGCCGTGCTGTTTCGCGTCAACCTGCCCATCGCCATGGTGACCACCCTTTACACCAATCCCCTCACCATCGTGCCGCTGTATGTGATGGCCTACGAGCTCGGCGCCCTGGTCATCGGCCAAGGCCATGCGCTGGCGGCCGCGCATTTTGAAGCACCCGAAGTGAGCTGGGACAACTGGTTTACGCCCTTGCTGGACTGGGTCATGTCGCTGGGCAAGCCGTTCTTCGTCGGTCTGCCCCTGCTGGCGGTGCTGCTGGCTCTGCTGGGCTATGTGGTGGTGCGCATCGGCTGGCGCATACACGTGGTGGTGCAATGGCGCAGGCGTCACCGCAAGCGGGCGGGCTGATAGAATAAGAAAGTTCGAACAACTCGGGACTAGACTGATGAAATTGCTGCGCGTGCTTCTGCTTTCCGCTTTGCTGGCCGCCCATTCCCTGTCGTTTGCTGCGGCGCCGCTCAACGTTGCGGTGGCGGCCAACGTGAAATTTGCCTTCGACGAACTGCAGGCGGAATTCACCAGGGCCAGCGGCATTGCCGTCAGCAGCGTGGTGGCCTCGTCCGGCAAGATTGCCGCGCAGGTGAAGAGCGGTGCGCCTTTCGACGTGTTCCTTTCTGCCGACATGGAGTTTCCCGAGGCGCTGTACAAGGACGGGCTGGCCAGTGCAGCCCCGAAAGTGTATGCCCGCGGTTTGCTGGTGCTGTGGACGACGGGTGCGGTTGACCTGAAGCAGGGCGTGAAGGTGTTGAGCGACCCGGCAGTGCGCAAGGTGGCGATCGCCAATCCAAAACTGGCGCCTTACGGTGCGGAGGCGATGCGCGTGCTGGACCATTACGGACTGCGAGCGGCCGTGGAGCCCAAGCTGATCTACGGCGAGAGCATCGCGCAGGTGAACCAGTACATCGACACCGGCTCCGCCAGCATCGGCTTCACCGCCAAGTCGGTGGTGCTGGCGCCGCAGCTGCAGGGGCGCGGCCGGTGGGTCGAGCTGCCGCGCGAAAGCTACCAGCCCATTGCGCAGGGCGTGGTGATCCTCAAGCACGGTGCCGACAGCAACGCTGCGGCGGCGCAACGCTTCATCGAGTTCCTGGCCTCGCCCGGGGCGCGCGCGATCTTCGAGAAGTACGGTTACCTGCTGCCATGAACCAGCTGCGCGGGCGCATCGTCGGCATTGAATCCAACGACCACGTGTCGCTGGTGGAAGTGGAGATCGGCGGCGACACCTTTTCCGCCATGCTCCTGGAGACGCCGGAGAGCGCGCCTTATCTTGCCATCGGCAACGAGGTGCAGGTGCTGTTCAAGGAGACCGAGGTGTCCCTGGCAAAGAATCTTTCCGGCCTGATCAGCCTGCGCAACCGCGTGCACGCGACGGTCAGGGCGGTGCGCAGCGGTGCCATCCTCAGCGAGGTCGAGCTGGACTACCGCGGCCAGCGACTCTGCAGCATCATCACCACCCGTTCGATCAGGCGCCTGGATATCCGCGCGGGAGATGAGGTGGAGGCCCTGATAAAGGCGAATGAGGTGTCGCTGATGGAGGTGCGCAGTGACCGCTGAATGGATGGGTTACGACTGGCAGCCTCTGCTGCTCACCTTCAAGCTGGCGGCGCTGACCACGCTCATCCTGTGCCTGATCGGCATTCCCTTCGCCTGGTGGATGGCGCACACCCGCGTGCGCTTCAAGCCGGTGCTGGAGGCGCTGGTGAGCATGCCGCTGGTGCTGCCGCCGTCGGTGCTGGGCTTCTATCTGCTGCTGGCATTCAGCCCGCAAGGTGCAGTTGGCCATTTCATCGAGTCGTTCATCGGCCTCAAGCTCGCCTTCAGCTTCGCCGGGCTGGTGGTGGCATCGGTAATCTTCAGCTTTCCGTTCATGGTGCACCCGGTGCAGTCCGGCTTCCAGAGCCTGCCGCCATCGCTGAGCGAGGCCGCCTACACCCTGGGCAAGAGCCGCTGGCAGACCTTTGTGCGCGTGCTGTTGCCCAACATCAAGCCCTCGCTCCTGGCCGGCGTAGTGCTGTCGTTTGCCCACACCATCGGTGAATTCGGCGTGGTGATGATGATAGGCGGCAACCTGCCGGGTGAAACAAAAGTAGCCGCCATCGCCATCTACGACGAGGTGGAATCGCTCAATTACGCTGCGGCCAATTTCTATGCGCTGGTGCTGTTCAGCGTGTGCTTCGCCATCCTGCTGGCGGTGTATCTGCTCAACCGCAGGATGATGATGAGGGTGGGTTGAGATGATACAACTCGACATCAGGAAGAAGCTGCTCTCCGCCCAGGGAGAGTTCCAGCTCGACGTGCAGCTGGAGATCGCGCAGGGCGAGTTCATCACCCTGTTTGGCCAGTCCGGCGCCGGCAAGACCACCCTGTTGCGCTGCCTTGCCGGCCTGGCTGCGCCGGATGCGGGCTACATCAAGGTGAAGGGTGAGGTGTGGTTTGACGGCGCAGCCCGTGTCGCGCTGCCCGCGCAGCAGCGCCGGGCCAGCTACATGTTCCAGGACTACGCGCTGTTTCCCAACATGAGCGTACGCGGCAACCTGGAGTTTGCCCTGCGCCCCGGTGCCAGTCACAAGCGTGTGGATGAGCTGCTGGAGATGATGGGGCTGGGCGAGCTGCAACAGCGCAAACCGGACACCCTTTCCGGCGGACAGAAGCAGCGCGTGGCGCTGGCCCGTGCACTGGCGGCGGAGCCGCGCCTGCTGCTGCTGGACGAGCCTTTCTCCGCGCTGGACCATGCCACCCGCGTGCGCCTGCAGGACGAAGTGCTGCGCCTGCAGCGCCACTTCGGCCTCACCACGGTGATGGTAAGCCACGACATCAGCGAGGTGTACAAGCTGTCGCAGCGCGTGGTGGTGATCGAGCAAGGATGCATCTCCCAGCAGGGCGGGCCCGCCGAAGTCTTCAAGGCGGGCGTAAGTAGTGGTAAATTCAGCTTTGCCGGCGAAGTGCTCGCCATCGAGACAGCCGATGTCGCGTTTGCCGTCACTCTGCTGGTGGGGAACCAGATCGTGCGAGTGATCGCCAGCGCGGATGAAGCGCGGCACCTGAAACAGGGCGATCGTGTCATGCTGATGTCCAAGGCATTCAACCCCATGCTGGTTGCGGTAGGTCACACGGACGCGTAATTCTTTTATTCGCTCAGGCGTTTGTTAAAGATGAAATCTTGGATCAGGATTAAGCACTACGCATATATTGGGGCAGCGTTCTTATTAGTTCTGTACGCCAATTCTGCCTACAAACCAGCTGATCATATTCAGCAATTATTTTTGATTACTTTGCCGATGATGGTGATTGGACTGCTTGGCATAAATTTGAAGTGTGAGTGCTGTGGAACAAGGTTGTTTGATTTAAGAATTGATGAGCCCAAGAGTAGTTTGGGCATGCTATTTCGCTCTAGCACATACTTGCTGCCCAAAAATTGTCCTCAGTGCGGCTGTGAGAGGTACTAGGAAGTGCTGGACGAGTCTGTTCATCCAGGGCCTGCTAAAAGGTGAACTACGTATATGGTTTACTTGTGAGAGTCGATTGAGGAATCGGTAAGTGCACTAAGAACATGTTTGCTGAGTCTCTGAATTGAGTATGAGGTAAAGATATGAGCGACAAACAGACTGCAACACTCGCTGGTGGCTGCTTCTGGTGTCTAGAGGCGGTGTACGAGCAGATGCTCGGCGTAGAGCGTGTGGTGTCCGGCTACATCGCCGGCACAAAACCCAACCCCAGCTATGAAGAAGTCTGCACCGGCAGCACCGGCCATGCCGAAGCCGTGCAGATCACCTTCGACCCGGGGCAGGTGACTTATGGCGAACTGCTGTCCGTGTTCTTCACCATCCATGACCCCACCACGCTTAACCGTCAGGGCAATGACGTCGGCACCCAGTACCGCTCTGCCATCTATTATCACAACGAAGACCAGCGCGCCGAAGCGGCCGAGCTGATGGCGGAACTGCGCAGGCAGCACGTGTTCCCCGATCCCCTGGTCACCGAGCTGGTAGCCATCTCAACCTTCTATCCGGCCGAGACCTACCACCAGCATTACTACGCCAATCACCCAAGCCAGGGCTACTGCCAGTTTGTCGTCGCACCCAAGATGGAAAAGTTCAGGAAGCATTTTGCGGCGAAGATGAAGTGACGGGACGTGATGAACTCGACAACCTGATTATCGCGACGGGGAAGTTCAATGCGAAAACTGAGTGATTATGTCGAAATGGCCGCAGCGGAATACTGGCAAGAGACGGGTAGGAATGAACTCGATTCACTTTGGGCTGCGGAGTTCTATCAGGATTGTGGCGTGCTGGACGATCATCCAGAGCAGAGTCTGGTCGGCTTTTATGCCTTGGTGCAAAAGGCGCTGACCAGAAATATCGAGCGTGCAGAAAAGCTCAAGCGCCTGAAGGCGCACCGCAGCTAACCCTGATGGACTGAAGACATCCATGACAAAACTTGACGACGCATCATGGCATCTGGGTAGCGACGACTTCCCTGAGGGGGCACCCGAAGAAAATTCGGCTACCCACATGGGAATGTTCGTGGCTTGGGCTGTTGATAATGACCTGTGGGGGCAGGTTCCCGGTGTTGACTGGGCGGTCTCCGTTGCGCAAGTTCGCAGCCGAAAAATCACTGGCCGCACATTCGTGCTTGAGGAGTGCGATGGGAAATTGTTCTCAGAGATGTTCAATGAACGAGGCGCTGCGTTTGCAGAGTCGTACTACGATCGTTACCTCATGGGCTATCAGTGCACCTTAACAAAGGGGCTGGCCTCAGATTATCTTGTTGCGGACACGTGGGAAAACTATGAGCGTATGGCTGGGGTGCTAACCGCGCGGTATGAAAATCCCAAGCCATTGACCAAGCCGTGGTGGAAATTCTGGTGAGAGGTTTGACTCGGGGTCAACAGACTGCCCGGTGCCCGCTCTGTCCGGCTTATTTCACGCGACTCGCCTCGGCCGATTACCTGCTTACTCATGCTTAAAGCGCTATCCTCAGCACATACTCCCCGCATCAGGCATGAAGCCCATGGGCGTCGCGCATCTTGAGAGCGATCGTTTCCACGTGTTCCGACGGGGAGTGAGCGCGCCAATTCTTGAGTGTTCCACCCATCTGGTGGTGGCTTGCAGTCTCGCCAGTTGCATCGAGAC
>DATDDN010000060.1:0-59372 GCA_036523795.1 Gallionellaceae bacterium
CATCGTGCAGCACCCGCGCTTCGGCCTGTTCGGCTGGGAGGAAAACTACCTGATCCTCGGCCTGCCGCTGCTGCAGACCTTGAACGAGGAGGAGTCATTTGCCGTGGTGGCGCACGAGTATGGCCACCTGTCCGGCCACCACAGCCGCCTCGGTGGTTTCATCTACCGCTTCCGCATGGCCTGGGGCAGGCTGCAGCAGATGTCCGAGCAATGGAACGACTGGGGCTCGCGCCTGATCGCACGCCTGTTCAAATGGTATGCGCCTTACTTCAATGCCTATACCTTCGTGCTGGCGCGGCAGAACGAATACATGGCCGATCGCTCCTCCATGGAAATGGTGGGGCAGCAGCACACTGCGAACATGCTGATGCGGATAAAGATTGCAGCGCAGTTCGAGGACAGGGAGTTCTGGCCGTCGATCAACCGCCGCGTGGCCAAGGAGCCGGAGCCATTCGACAGCCGCAGCACGTTCTGGTCGCAATCCATGCATACCGTTCTGGACGCCGACATGCGCGAGCGTTTCCTGGAGGAAGAGAGCAAGCGCAAGACCGACCATCTGGACACCCATCCAGCGCTGACCGATCGCCTGGCTGCTATGGGCGTCGAGATCGACCTGGCTGCCGCGCGTACGCTGGAAGCGCCGGCCACCAGCGCGGCCCAGGCCTGGCTGGGCAACCGGCTGGAGGCGATCAAGGCGGAATTCGACCGTGCCTGGCGGGACGACGTGGCCGACAACTGGCACAGCCGCCATGCCTACCTGAAGGAGCGCGAGGAGCGCCTCGCGGCGCTGGAGGCACAGGCGGAGGCGAGCACGGAGGAGCAGTGGGAACGGATTTCCATACTCGACGAACTGAAGCCGGACGCCGATCTGCTGCCCCTGCTCAATACCCTGCTGCAACAGCTGCCCACCCATGCTTCTGCGCTGTTCCGTCGCGGCGCGCTGCTGCTTGAGCGCGGGGACGAGGCCGGCATTGCCGATCTGGAGGCCGTGATGCGCCAGGACGATGAATCCATCCTGACGGCGTGCGAGACGGCATGGCGCTTCTACAAGACACGCTCTCCCGAAAAGGCAGAAGAATATTCCAGGCGCTGGCAGGAACGCAGCGACCACCTCGAGCAGGTGCGCAGCGAACTGGCTTCGCTGCCGGCGGATGCCAATCTGGTCGAGCCGGATCTGTCGGAGGACGCGCTGGAGCATATCCGCAACATCCTGCGCGAACATGGCAAGCACATCAAGAAGGCCTACGTGATGCGCCGTGTGCTGAAATCAGACAGCAGCGTGCCTGATTACGTGCTGGCGTTTGAGACTGGCTGGCTGACACTTGGCGACAAGGGGCCAGAAGTGGTAAAACGCCTGGTACAGCAGGAATTCCCGGGCCACTTTTTTGTTGTGCATCTGGGTGGCGAACCCTACAAGCGTTTCCGCAAGAGCATCAAGCGCATGAAGCTGGAGCCGTTGCAGTATCGTTGATCCGGCGGCGGGCCGGACCCCTGTCATTACGTGAATTACTGTCTGCTCTTTTTATGAAGGAGTTGCCATGCGTGATCGTAAAACTGTGGTACTGGAGCTGATAAACAAGCCCGCGCTGGCGGGTGTGCTGGCACAGGAGCTGCTGCAATCCGGCATGGAGAGTGCAAACCATCTGGCGGAGGTGACCAAGATGGATGTGCTGTGCGTGCTGAAACAGCTGGAGCAAGGTGTGCTGAGCGCGGACGAGATCGAAAGCTGGGCGCGCAGCCTGCATGGCTGCGTGGACGTGGGCTATGAGTTCGGCGACGACGGGGTGGTGGAAGAGGCCATGTTCTGGCTGGCCAACCCGGCGTTGAACTGGCCGATCGACAGCCAGCTGCATCAGCGCATCGTGGCGCTGTTCGAGCGGCGCACTGTCAAACGCAAGTGAGCCACGAGCGTGAATAAGGCGACGTCCTCGCTGTTCTTCGGCCTGCGCAGATTTGCGCGCAGTTGCTAGAGGAACGCCTACTGGATGGTCGGCGCGCTCTCCAGTTCCTCCAGCGCTTCCTGCGCTATCTCGCGCACTTCCTCTTCCGCATCATCCAGGCAGGCCGCTACATAGTGGCGGGCTGCCGGGCTGCCTGTGAGACCCAGCAGGTGGCAGGCGTCCGCGCGGATGCGGTGGTCGGCGTGGCGCGACAGCTCGCCCAGCTGCGGCAACAGGTTCTGCAGCTCGGGCGCATTGGCGTAAGACTCCAGCAGCGCACTGACGCCCAGGCGCACCTCGATGTTGGCGGAGGGGTTGGCGACGATGCTGAGCAGCGATTTGAGGCGGCGCGTGTCCTCTGCGATGAAGCGACTGGCTTCCTTGTAGCCACCCTGCTTCAGCTGGTGTTCCACATAGTGCACCGCATGCTCAGGGTCGCCCGCCCACTCAGCCCACTGCCGCAGCTCGGCCGGGCTGTGGGCGCCCGTCAGGGTAAAGGGTCCAAGGCGCAGCCAGGGTGCGGCGCGCACGCCATATTTGGCGGCCTCCTCGGGATGTGCGACGACGTTCACCACGGTCAGCTGGCCGATCACGGTCTGCTTGACCAGCTCGCTCAGGCCTTGCAGCACCGTGGGGCAGTGCGCGCAGCCGGGGGAAATGAACAAAAGGGCATCGGGGGGAGTGGCAGACATGAATATTCCTGGCAGATAAATTGCGCGGTGACCCGCGCAGAAGCATGCCGGCATTTTCGGCTAGTTCGGACAGTCAGTCCAGCATCCGCAGGGGAATAACCATGGCGCGCGACATGCCATGGAGAATGTGCGAAACTTTCGCGGCAACACAGAATGTCATTGTTCATTTCATCGTCACAGGAGATTAGCCCATGAAACACAAGAATGCCTGGAAGTATCTGTCCGCCATGCTGTTCACCGCATTGGCCTTCGCCTCGTTCAACAGCATGGCAGCCGACAAGACTGCAGCTGGTGCCAGGGCCGCACATGAAAAAGTGGTTATCCAGGTCAGCGATGATGACCCCAAGAAATGGAACCTGGCGCTGAACAATGCGAAGAACGTGCAGGATGCGCTGGGCGCGGCCAATGTGGACATCGAGATCGTGGCTTATGGCCCCGGCATCGGCATGCTCAAGCTGGATTCCGAAGTCGGCAACCGCATTGACCAAGCTGTGGCTGCCGGCATCAAGGTGGTGGCCTGCGAAAACACCATGCAGAAGCAGAAACTCAGCAAACAGGACATGCTGCCATCCGCCGGTTACGTGCCGGCCGGCGTGGTCGAGCTGATCAGGAAGCAACATGAGGGTTACGCTTACCTGCGCCCCTGATCGGCCCACGCTGAGCTGATGCACAGCGACCGCGGCATCCTCTACACCGCGGCCTTTCTGCGCGCCCTCGCCACCGGCATGATGGGCGTGCTGCTCGGCATCTATCTGGCGCGCCTGTCGTTTTCCGCGGCGCAGATCGGGGTGGTGATTTCCGCCGGCCTGGCTGGCGCCGCGCTGGCCGCGCTGCTGGTCACCGTGGCCGGCGATCATCTGGGTCGGCGCCGCGTGCTGTTCTGGCTCGCGCTGCTGGGGGCGCTGGGCGGTGTGGCGGCGGCCTTGCTGTCTAGCCCGCTGGCGATCGGCATCGCCGCCTTTGTCGGCATGCTCAACGGCATGGGGCGCGACCGCGGCGCGTCGCTGGTGCTGGAGCAGGCCATCATCCCGTCCACGGTGACGGATGCCGAACGCACGCGTACCTTTGCCTGGTACAACGTGCTGCAGGATGCGGGGCATGCGCTGGGCGGCCTGCTGGCCATCATTCCATCAGCCTTGCGCCAGTTCGGCGGGATGGGCGAGCTGGCCTCGTTTCAATCCGCAGTGCTGGTCTATGCCGTGCTGCTGTTTATTCCGGCGCTGCTTTACCTGCGCCTGTCGCCGCGCGCAGAGGCTGAAGCGGCACGACCCAGGCTGCAGCTGTCGCCGCACAGCCGCAAGATGCTGTGGCGCCTCTCGGCCCTGTTTGCCATCGACAGCATCGCGGGGGGCTTTGTCGGCACCGCTTTGCTGTCCTATTTCTTCTACCAGCGTTTCGAAGTGTCCGAGTCGGTGATCGCCGTGCTGTTCCTGTGCGCGCGCGGCATGAACGCGCTGTCGCACCTGGGAGCGGCCTGGCTGGCGCAGCGTATCGGCCTGGTCAACACCATGGTGTTCACGCACATACCCTCCAGCCTGCTGCTGGTGACGGTGGCCTTTGCCCCCAGTTTCTGGGTGGCGGCGGCGCTGTTCCTGCTGCGCGAAGGGCTGGTGGAAATGGATGTGCCCACGCGCCAGTCCTACGTGATGGCGGTGGTGCGACCGGAGGAGCGCACCTTTGCTTCCGGCGCCACGCATCTGGTGCGGCTGGGCGGCTGGGCCGTGGCCCCTTCCTTCGCCGGTGCGCTGATGCAGTTCATCTCGCTGGGCTCGCCGCTCTTGATCGGCGCGGCGATGAAGATCAGTTATGACGTGCTGCTGTATTTTGCTTTCCGCGGCATCAAGCCGCCGGAGGAGGGCGGCAGGAAAGGCTGACAGGCCGCGCGCCAGCCCTCCGAAAACCCTGCTGGCGAAGCGGATGCAATAGCCTCCCTGCCTGTGGCAAACTGTCCCAACTGCAGCTTATACAATCTTCATGGAACACGGCGAACGTTTCAACACCTACACCCATCTTCTCGGCTCCCTGCTTGCACTGGCAGGCGCGGTCGTGCTGATCGTGCTGGCCGCGCTGAAGGGTGATGTATGGAAGGTGGTCAGCTTCGCCATCTACGGCGCCACGCTGGTGTGGCTGTACGCTGCCTCAACCCTGTATCACAACGCAATGCGCGGCCGCTTCAAGGCGGTGATGCAGAAAATGGATCACAACTCCATCTATTTGCTGATCGCGGGCAGCTATACCCCGTTCACCCTGGTAACCCTGCGCGGCCCCTGGGGCTGGTCGCTGTTTGGCGTGGTATGGGGGCTGGCATTGCTGGGCATGCTGCAGGAAATATGGCTCACGCAGACCACGCGGCGGCTGTCCATGGTGATCTACATCCTGATGGGGTGGGTGGCCCTGGTGGCTGTGGTGCCGCTGGTGCATGCGCTGACCTGGCCCGGTTTCCTGTGGCTGGCTGCCGGGGGCGTGGCCTATACCGTGGGCATCATCTTCTTCCTCAATGACGAGAAATTTCCCTACTGGCACGGCATCTGGCATCTGTTCGTGCTGGCCGGCAGTGCCCTGCATTACTGTGCCATTGTGCTGTACGTGGCATGAACTCCTGAATGAAAGTTGGGCAGGCATGAAGATGGCAGATACATCTTCTATGTCACCCCATTCTTGCGTGCACTGGCCGCTGGCATGATGGACATGTTGCTGGATAACCTGGTGCGCATTGTCGTTCAGTACGACGCAGATCAGCACGGTTACAAGTGCCGGGCTGGGCCGTGGTGCCATCATTTGCCGGTGCGCTGATGCAAGACCTGTCACTGTGTACACCACTGCAGATCGCCGCAGCGAAGAAGATTAGCTACGACCTGCCGCAATTTATCGGCCTTTCGCGGCATCAATCCTCCGGAGGAGGTGCGATGACTGATGTATTGGCAGGATATGCCGGAAAAATTGTCACGGTAGATCACTCCGGTTTGTATAATCCGGCTCATTTGCCTGTGATGTGGGAGACATGAATGCGTTGGTGGCCGGCTGATCGAGAGCGTTTCTGTTTGTTGGGGGTTGCCTGGCTGGCACTTTGCGCCAGCATGCCGGTGCATGCAGACGGGATGCAGCAGGCCGGGGATGGCCTGGTTGCCACGAGTGCCCCCGTGGCGCCGCCGAAGCCGGTACTGAATCACCCATTTGTCTATTTGCGGGATGGTCGCCTGTTTGCTGCGGGCGGAATGGCTACCAGCTATCTGGAGCCAGGTCATGCCCTGGCTGAGGAAAGTGAAATCTGGGATCCGCAAACCGACCAGTGGCAAGCACTTGGTAGTGACCTCGGCTTCCGGGCAAGCCAATCAGTCAGCCTGAACCAGCTGGCTGATGGCCGTGTGTTGCTGTTTGCGGTCGATGATGATGTGGAAAAGCCGCAATATCAGGCCCGCATCTGGGATCCCGGAACGGGCGCAATCGAAAAATTGGCGCTGGACATCAAGGCTAGGCGCGGAAGTGATGTTGTGGTGATGGCCGATGGGCGGGTACTGATCGTCAACGGCAACGAAGGTGCTGCCGATGTGTGGGACAGCCGCAACAGCAGCCTTGCCCACAATGAGGTACCGGAAATTGAGAACGCACGCTGGAAGGGGGTGGCGTTGGAGGGGGGCAAGGTATTGCTGGTGGAGGCATATCCCGGTGACGGCAGGCGACAAAGAAAGGGTGTCAGCGATTCCATGTGCTTGTTGTGGGACCCTGCAAAAAACAAGTGGGAGCAGCTGGAAAGTTTTCCTGTTACGCTGCGTGACAACTCATTCCTGAGTGTGCTGGCGGATGGGCAGGTGCATGCCGAAGTCGATGGGCAGGCATATCAATTCTCAGTTCGCGACAATGGATGGTCGCAAGCGGAATTGCTGTCGCCGCCCAAGGAGTCAGTGGTCGCTGCCGGCGCGACGAATGCCGCTAGTGGCACGAATGCCGCCAGTGCCAGACCGGAGCAGCCAGTTCGCCTCGATGTTGCGGCCAACAGTGAAACGGGACAGTTCGGCGATATCGGCACGCTGCTGCTCAGGCTGCAATACGCAGCGCTGGCCATGGCCGTTCCCCTTCTGATGTATGCTGTGGTATGGCTGAAACGCCTCAAGGCGCAACGTCAGGCGCATACGGTCGCGGTCTATTTGTATCCAGTGGTGATGATTCTATTGGTGGTTTATGTTGCCTGGATGGTGTACTGGCTTTTCCAGGAAGGATTTTAGTCAGTCAGCGGCGGACTTCATGTGATTGCCGGGGGAATCGTGAGAACAAACAGGATCGCTTTGTTTGCATTCATCTTGTGCTGGACTGTGCAGTCTCAGGCGGGATCGCTGCATCTCGCCATCAGGAAAGGGGACATGGTCAGGGTGCAGGAGCTGGTGAACAGCGGAGCCGATGTCAACCAGCACGATGTATACGAGGGGAGCCCGCTATCTCTGGCAGCTGGGGAGGGGCAGGTGGCCATCGTCAAATTCCTGCTCGGCAAAGGGGCCAGGGCTGGCGAACCTGGACAGGTGGACGGGGATTATGGGCTGAATTATGCGATATACGGGGCGGCAGTTAGAGGCCATACCGAGATTGTGAAGCTGTTGCTCGCGGACGTTTCGGGCGACAAGGGGGCTGATCGCAAAGCCACTCTGGATTCGCTGCTACGGCTGGCGGTGAATATGGGGCATGACGACTTGGCGCGCTGGAGCGTAGAACAGGGGGCAGATGTCAATCAGGCTCCAGCAAACCATTACAACAATAATCAGCAACCTGTCTCGCTGGCTTTTTCCGCTGCCTCACGCGGAAAATTGAAGCTGCTGTCATACCTGCTTGCGCATGGTGCAAGCGAGGATAATGCGCAGGTCAGGCTGGTGTGGGGCGCATTCGAGGGCAAGCTGGATGTGATGAAGAATGCCCTGGCCAATGGTGCGGAGGCAGAGTCGTGCGTGCCTGGTATGGACGAGGGTGAGGAGGAATGCGCCACGCCGATGACTGCCGCCATCAAGGGTGGCAAGATCAAGGCCGTCGAATTCCTGCTGCAGCAAGGAGTCAATGCGAGTGTTTATATGTCGCAGGCGATTTGCCAGGGTAACCAGGTTCTCATGCGGATGATACTGACGCAGGCGAGGGATCATCCACTTGCGGAAGGGGAGCTGGCCAGTGCGATCCGCTGTGGCAAGAAGGAGAATGCGGTCTTTCTGATGCAGAAGATGGATGCGCTTGATTATGGCACGCTTGCATCCAATCTGACCTATGACGTATCCGCAGTCCAGGCCGCGCTGGTTGCCCTGGTTTTTGAGAAAGACAGTCACTTACCCGAGCATGGCGACGGCATGCTGCAGGGGGCGATCCAGTCCGGTAATGCCAGATTGGTAGACTACCTGTATTCCCGAAACGTGACAGTCTCTCAGGAAAACCTGGATGGGTACATGCTGTCTGCTGCCCAGAACGGGCATAAGGAGGTGCTCGGAATACTGTTGCAGAAGGGCGGAAAGGTCGATACGCGCTCAGACTGGGGAAATACGCCGCTGTTGCGGGCGGTGCCATACCAGCAGACCGATGTGGTGGTTTTGTTGCTCAAGCATGGCGCGGACGTCAATGCCAAGAACGAGCTGTTCAACACTCCCCTGCACATGGCGGCAGCGCGAGATTATGCCGATATCGCAAGGCTGTTGATCAATAACGGGGCTCGCGTGAATTCGATCAACGAGGATGGCAACATGCCCCTGCATCAGTCTGCCCGTTTCCCGGCGGGGCTGACAACCATGAAATTGCTACTTGAAAACAAGGCCAGGGTCAATGCCAGGAACAAACGCGGCATGACGGCGTTGCATTATCTGGTCATCCGGGGGGCCGATTACAAAGATTACGAAGAGGTTGTGAACCAACCGAACGCCGCGGTGCAAGAGGATCCGGAGCAAGCGCCGGAACCTCTTGCGTCCTGGCAGCGCCCCCAGGATGAGGTCATGGACGAGATAGACCGTAAGGCTGGTATCCTGATGTTACTGAACTATGGTGCGGATCCGGGCATCAGGAATACGCGAGGCGAGTCTGCACTCGATCTTGCGTACAAATACATCAAGGACGCAGAGCTATTGCGCGCCATGGCGGCCAAGGTTGGTGCGGCCAAACACTAGCCTCCGTGCCGGGGCAGCCAGTTTTGCAGCGGCTGGATTTGTGGCGCTAGTCGCAGTGTGACCAGCTCATCGGGGGCGAAGAAGTCGAGTGCCACACATTCATCCGATGCGGTGAAGGCGTAATGTGGCAGACGGATACGGAAGCAGGCCACGATTTTCCATAGACGGTCGTAATTTACTGCCGGCCATGCCCAGTAGGGTGTGCTGTCCAGTATTTCGCAACTGATGCCCATTTCCTCCAGGCATTCCCTTGTCAGTGTTGAATGGAAGTCTTCCCCGTGTTCCATGCGCCCACCGGGCAGATCCCAGTACCCGGATGCCTCCTTTACCAGCAGAAGTCGCCCCGACTCGTCAAAGCACAGCCCTTTGATTGTCACCTGGTAGCTCTTGTTATCCATGCGGAATCAGGCGGTCGAAGATGCGTCTTGCCCACAACAGATGCTTTGCACCGTACAGTGTATACGTGGGCGTGGCGACATAGCGGTCATGCGACAGAGTCTCCTTGCGGCTGTTGCCGGGTTGTTCGAATACACGCCACGCTTTTACTACCTTGCCGGTGAGGCCTGGCTGGGTAAGGGTCTGCCCGATTTTCAGGCCGGGATCGGCCTTGCGGCGGTGCGGGCTGGCGATGGTTTCCAGCCATTGCGTCTCGATACGAATCTGGTGCGGCAGCGGCTTCTCTGCCCGTACGCTGCCCCAGGCGTGCTGTTCGTCGACGTTCAGTTGCAGCCACAGGGGAAAGTCGTACGGGTTGCGGAAGCGCAGATTTTTCCTGCCATATGCAACGGTTGCATCGCGTCCCAGTGGGATATAGCGCTCCTCTCCATAGGCATCGATGCTGTGATTGTGGCGTTCGACGATTCTGCAACCGGACAGCAGTGCCAGGTTGTAGATTAAACCGGAAAGCTGGCACAGCCCGCCGCCCAGCGAGGTTCTAACCTGGTGATTGATAAACATGGCACCCTCGCGGTAACCATTCTCCGCAGTGGGCGCGAGCGCTTTTTGCCAGAACGAGAATTCCTCGCCAGGCATGAGCAGTGGCGGGTTAATGCGCGCGATGGCCAAGCGGATATTGTGCAGCTTGTTTTCGAATAGGCCACGCTGCGAAGGCGGATTGATCAGCGGGCAAGAATATTCTGCCAGCTGGAAAGGCGGGTTGTGCGGATTGTCATGCATACACGGTCTGTCCGTTGGGTTGCTCAGGCGACCGCCAGTTCTGCTGCAGGAATGGGCGCGTAGCTGCGGGGCTTGCCAACCAGGTGCTTCACGTGCACTCTGTTCAGGATGTCTTCGAAACCATGCAGGAAGGCGGTGGCTGTATCCAGTTCCGTCGGGAGGCAAGGGGTAAGCGACAATGCGTTCAGCACGTCCGGAATGACGTTTTCACTGATCTTGCCCAGGCTGTGTTCGCACATCAGCTTGAGCATGGCCTGGATGAGTGCCGTGGCCGAAATGGCGGGCAAGTCGGCCCAGAAACGGTCGGCAAACAGGTCGGCGCGCAGCGCATCGATGACTTGTGTCGTGTATAGCGTGCGGCGGAAATCGCCTAGTTGCTCCCACAGGTGCCACTGCCCGGCGCAATAGACCGACAACGGTGCAAAAGGCTGCGCCGGCTGGTTATAGGTGTCGAGATAGATGTGGGAAATGTAGGACATCAGGATGGCTTCGCGTTGCCCCTGGCCGAGACCGGCGGGGAGCGATTGCTCGGGCAGGTAGGTGAGCAGTCGTTCTTTCTCTTCCTGGAAGCGGGTGACTTCGTAAACGTTTTCCGTGTCGGTCCAGCTGTCGTAAGCCAGGACGTTCAAACCGATCTCACTGATGGTATGAGCCTTGAATACGGTATGTGCATACATGCGGTGCAGCGTGTGCGGCCATCGATCAATCTGGGGAAAGAGGCTGACGACGGATAGCCGATCATCTGCATTGCATAACGACAGAAGTCTGCGTGCCAGTTCGACGTGGGTGCGGCTATCCATTGCTAAATTCCTTATCGTTGTTTACATTCGCCTGTAATTATTTAATTGTGCCACATGATTCGTTAGAACAGGGGGGATCGTGAATTCTTTCACAGGCGTGTTTCAGGCAGGTTGCGGTGCTGGGTCGGTGCGGCAGGCATGGTTGTATTGGGTGAAAGGGTGGGCGCTGCTGGTCGTATTGGGCTGCTGCCAGGCGGATGCTGCAACCACCACCGACGGTGATTTCGGCAAGGGAGCGAGCTATGCCGCACGTATCCAGTTTCAGGCTGCACTGGGATTGAAGACGGAGGCGGCACAACTGCGCCCCGTTCACATCAGCTGGCAGCAAGTGCAGGCGGTGCAACTGCAGGCGGGCGCCATGACAGATCGTTCGTCATGTGGTGAGACACCGGTAAAGGCCGGGAGACTGACCTGGCGGGTTGCCGAAGATGGGATATACGTGTCTGACCCGGTGGCGGGCCAATACGCTCATCTGCCCAACCTGTCTTCTGCCAATATCCGCCCTCGCGAAATTGTCTACGACGAAAAGCGGGGTGAGGTATGGCTTTATGGGGAGGGCCTGTATCGTTATCGTAGCGACAATCGGCTTCTGGAAAAACTGCAGATGGCGGGCTACTCATTCGGCAGGATACGCAAGTTGATCCCCGGCGAGTACGGCTTGTGGCTGGTGGCCGAACGGGGGATATTTCTGCTGGATGAGCAAGAGGGAACGCTGACGGAAATCGTATCGGGGTATTTGCATGGGCAGGAATGGGTCAATGCCGCTGCCGGTCTCGATGGCGTCTGGCTGGCCAGTTCGGATTCACGCTTGTCTTATGTGGGCTACCGCCCGGGGCAGGTGTTGGCGGCAACGACATCCGTGCTGCCCGGCGTAGTGGCGGAAATGACCAGTGCCGGCAATAAGCTCTGGCTTCTGCTGGGAAAACGGAATGGTGGTGACTACAGGCTGGCATTCGTGGCGCCACATGAGGAGCGGCTCAACGTGCTGGAGGGAAAATATTTTGCCCTGCAGCAGGATAGGGGGGCATTGCTGGCACGATCCTATGCGACGCTGTTCCGGATCAATCCGGAAACGTTAAACGTTGTCCGCATCGACCTTGACGATCAATATCTGCTGAGCCAGACTCTGCGCAACTCGCGGGTATCATTCATCGGCTCGTCATACGTCTACAAGGATGGCTGCGAAATCGTCGAACATGGTCGTTTTGACCTGTCCAAGGGGTGGCATGGGCCGACTGGCATGGCCATTCTGGACGACCTGAATCGCTGACTCAAGGGGCGGAAGGGCCGACGCGCAGGTACTCGCGCACGATGCGTTTTTGCAGCAGCACCTTCTCCGAGGTCATATTCAGATTGTAGGGTGAGGGCTGGATGTCGAGCACTTTGCGAAATTCCTGGGTTGATAGCTCATTTTTTCCCTGCAGCAAATAGATCTGGCCCAGGATAAAATGTGCCCCAACCATGTTGGGGAAGGCGGCAGCAATATGCCGATATACCGCCTCAGCCTGAACAAGATCGCCATGGCGTGCCAGCACCTCTCCCTCAAGCAGCTGGATGCCCAGATCGCCGGAGTCGCGTCTGGCGGCAGACAGCTCATCCAGCGCACCTTGCAGCTGCTGGTCCAGGTACAGTGATGTCGCCAGTTTCTTCCTCAATTCACCGTTATGGCTGTCCCAGCGAATCGCTGTAATGTACTCCTGCTGGGCAAGCCAGGCATCATGTTGCGCCAGAGCCGTGTCGCCCCGTGCCTCGTGCCAGCCTGAGCGAATCTCCTTCCACGCGCCGTAGAGCACCAGTAACAGCAGCGCAAGAAGGAACAGTTTAGCGGCATGACGTGCCCCTCCAGTCAGCACCGGCAGTCGCTTTTCCTGGCTGTGGGCAAGCACCATTCCATACAACAGCCAGAAAAAGAATATCGTGGCCGGGTAGGCCGTGACCGCAACGAAAAGCATCGTGAACAGGTAGCCGACGTAGGCAAGGAAAAATTGCGGCGCCTTTTCCCGAAGGCGGTTCGACTGCCATCCTTGCCGAAGCAGGCCGAGGCTGAGCGCAGTGAAGCCGACCAGGCCGGCGATACCGGTGGTGGCGCCCCAGTTCATGAATTCATTGTGTCCCTCGCTGATGACGGCGGCATTGTTGGCATAAACCTGGTACAAGCCGCTGTCGAACAGCCTGGCCTGATAATCCATATGAAACAGGCCATACAGGCCGGTACCGACGCCCGATAGCGGGTGATCCAGCATCATGGCGATGGTGGTCAGCCAGATGAAGATGCGTCCTCTGATGCCATGTTGCAGCTCGGGGGGGCATGTAATGAACAACCCCGCGACAATGGCAAATGCAGCCAGCATCAGCAGGCCACGCAGGACCCTCTTGCGTGTCTGTCCGGAGCCCAGCCAGATCAGGCCGACCACCGCCATGGTAATGACGGCGCCCCAGACATTGCGCGACTGGGTGACGAACAGTCCAGAAAGTAGCAGCAGTGTAAGCACGCCATACAGCCAGCGGGTGCTGCCGCCAGTGCGCCAAGCACGCCAGAATGACGAAGGCAGGGCGGCCAGAATGACGAGGGACGCCAGCGTAGGGTTGCCCAGTGTCGAGTAGATCTTCATTTTTCCCAAGGCATGGAATTCTGGGTCCAGCATGCCCGGCAGCAGATATTGCTTGAGTGCAAACAGGGCGACCCCGCCGCCGGCGGCAAGCAGACTGGTTTCGAGTGAGTGTTGCGCAGTGCCCAGATCAGGCAGGTTGAACAGGCAGAGCACCAGAATCACCATGGCTGTGATTGCCAGCAGCGTGGAAGTTGCCAGGTAGGTATTGGTTGCCAGGGCGGTGGACAGCAGCATCGATGCAGCCCACAGGCCCATGGCTGCGCCGATGAGGCCTCCCGGCAGTGCGATTTCACTGCGTTGGAACATCAGCGCAAGGGCGAGCATCAGTGCCCCCGCTGACGCAACATGCAGTTTGATGGAGAAGCTGTTGGCAAGCTGGGGCAGAAACACCCAGGCAACCAGTATCGGCAGTGTGAACAGGATGATGATGGGGAAAGAGCGCTTCTTGACGACCATGGAGCGGGTTCCGGTTTGTTTCAAGTATCGGTCTGGCCGAGAAGATCGGGACGGTTGCTGCTGGTTGCAGCAAGGTATGTGTAGTATCGTACCACGTATGAATTCACGCAGAAAATTCCTGATCCAGTCCTCTGCACTGACGGCCAGTATGTTTTGCAGCCCGCTGCTGTTTGCCGGCAGACAGGACGTCGCACCTGCAGGCAAAGGGGATGAATACTTTCTGATCGGTGACGGTGAGCGTGGCGGCGAGTCTCTGTTCGGCAATCAGCGATATGCTCCGCGCCCCGGTCATGTCCGTGTCTGGCGCGATGGCCAGGCTGGCGTTGATGAGATCGGTCTGCCATTCATGCCACATTCCTTTGTTGCACATCCACACCAGCCACACAGGGTGATCACCTTCGAGAAATGGGGCATGTACCTTGCCGAAATTGATCTGCGCACGCGCGAGGTCATGCGCATAACAAGGACAGCTGCGGGCCGCAGATTTTTCGGTCATGGCGCCCATGGCGGCCAATATTTTTATGCCACGCAGATGGATGATCAGCGTGGGCGCGGGCTGGTGGCGGTATTCGATAGTTCCACACACCAGATGTTGCACGAAATCGAGACACGCGGTGTGTTTCCGCATGACTGCCTGTTGCTGCCCGATGCCATCACTTTGCTGGTCGTGAACAGCCGTCGCGATCATGCTCAAACGGCGAAGGAAAACCACAGCTCTGTCGTCTGGCTGGATGTTGCCTCGGGAGCATGTACTCGGCAGGTGTACATCCGGACCGAGGAATTCGGCTATGCCCACATGGCGCGCTCGACAGATGGGTACATCGTATTGGCGGGCTCCTATGACAACCTGCAGGGGCGATCGCAACCGCTCTTGGCGGTCATGGCTCCCAATCAGGCGGTTAGGCCCCTGCTGTCAGGCGTTGCGGGAATGCGAGGGGAGGCGTTGAGCCTGTACCTCGATGAGGCGAATTCCCGGGTGGTGGCCACCTTGCCCATTGCATCCACGGTGCAGCTGTGGAATTACCGCAGCGGTGCGCTGGAGGTCCAGTACGAGATTGATCAGCCGCGCGGCCTTGCCTTTTCGTCAGCACGCAATACGCTACTGGTCTCTACCGCCCGGACCTCCGGGTTCGCGGAGCTGGTAGGCGGACAACTGCTGTTGCGAACGGGCGTGGTGGGCGCCGGGTTGGGAGGAGGCGGCTCACATCTTTTCCGGTTGGTGCTCTAGCAGAACAGCGCTCAGTGCCCGCCCGCTGCGCTGGCCCCCTTGCGCGGCTGCGTCATCCATACTGCCGCAATCAGCAGGAAGAACAGCGCTGCGCTGTACAGGAAGAAATCGTTGGTGGCGATCATGAAGCTTTGCGAAAACAGCGTGTGATCGATCACGGCGTAGGCCTGCTGCTCGCTCATGCCGCTGGACCGCAGCTGCGCCACATACTGCGTGGCGGCCGGGTTGTAGGCGTTGATATGCTCGGTCAGTTGCGCGCGGCTGATCGAGGACATGTGCTCCCACGCGGTGACGCTGATCGCCGTGCCGATGGCAGCACCCAGCGTGCGCAGGAAGTTGGACAGCCCGGAGGCCGCCGCCATCTGGTCCGGCGTGATGTTGGACAGCATGATGGCCTGCACCGGCACGAAGAAGCAGGCCATGCCTATGCCCTGCACCAGGCGCGGCGACACCACGTTCCAGAACGTCACATCCAGCGTCATCGTGCTGTTCCACAGCGACACCGCGCCCATTACGGCAAAGGCAATGGTGGCCAGGATGCGCAGGTCGAGCCTGTGGATGTTGCGCCCGATGATGGGCGACAGCAGCAGGGTGAACACCCCGATCGGCGCGGTGGCCATGCCGGCCTGTGCCGCGGTGTAGCCCATCACCAGCTGCAGCCACAGCGGGAAGATCACCACCGAGCCGAAATAGGTCATGAAGCCGACCGACAGCAGGATCACGCCGTAGCGGAAATTGATGTCGCGGAAGAGGTGCAGGTCGACGATGGCATGTTCCGTCAGCCAGCCCCAGGCGATGAAGAAGGTGAGCGCCACCAGCGCCACCACCCCCAGCGTGGTGATCATCGGTGAGGCGAACCAGTCGTGGTCATGGCCGATCTCCAGCATCAGTTGCAGGCAGCCGATGCCGACCACCATCAGCGCGAGGCCGACCTTGTCGAGCGGAATCTTCACGATGGCGGAGTCGCGATGGCGCATCAGCGTCCAGATGGCGACGGCGCCGAACAGGCCGATGGGGATGTTGATCAGGAAGATCCACGACCAGTGGTAGTTGTCGCTGATGTAGCCCCCCAGCAGGGGGCCGCAGATCGGCGCCAGGATCACCGTCATCGCCCAGATGCCCATCGCCGCGCCGCGCCTCTCCGGCGGGTAGCTGCGCACCAGCAGGGTCTGCGACAGCGGCACCATGGGGCCGGACACCAGACCCTGCAGCAGGCGGAAGAACACCAGCATGGGCAGGTTCTGCGAAAACGCAGCCAGCGTCGACATCAGGGTGAAGGCCAGCACCGAATACACGAACAGGTGCGCCTCGCCGACACGCTTGGCCAGCCAGCCGGTAAGCGGCACCGAGATGGCGGCCGCCACCGAGTACGCACTGATGATCCAGGTGCCCTGGCTGGTGGAGACGGCCAGCGCGCCGGCGATGGTGGGGATCGACACATTGGTGATGGTGATGTCGAGGATCTCCATGAAGGTGGAGAACGAGGCGGCAATGGTCAGCAGCACCAGCGCGGCGCCATGCAGCGGGGCGGGTGCGGCAGTGGCAGTGGCTGCGGGGGCGCTCACTTCAGGTTGGCGGCAATGATGGCGTCGATGCGGGCCTGGATCTGCCGGTCGGCATCGTTCTGCAGATTGGCCGCGCTGCTTTCCGGGGCCTTGGCTGGCGCGGGCGCCTGCGCTTCGCGCAGGTCCACGTCGGCATGCATGGAAAGCCCGATGCGCAGCGGGTGCTCAGCCAGCTGTCTGGGGTCGAGCGCAATGCGCACTGGCACGCGCTGCACCACCTTGATCCAGTTGCCGCTGGCATTCTGCGCCGGCAGCAGGGCAAAGGCCGCGCCGGTGCCGGCGCCGATGCCGACGATGCGGCCGCTGTATTGCACTGCGCTGCCGTACAGGTCGGATTCCAGGGTGACCGGCTGGCCGATGCGCATGTTGCGCAGCTGAGCTTCCTTGAAATTGGCCTCCACCCACAGCTGATCAAGCGGCACCACTGCCATCAGCGGCGTGCCCGGGCTGACGCGCTGCCCCAGCTGCACGCTGCGCTTGGCGATCTGCCCGCTGACCGGTGCCTGCAGCTCGGTGCGCTGCAGGGCCAGCATAGCATCGGTGAGCTGCGCTGCCGCGCGCTTCACATTGGGTTGATCGCGCACGCTGATGCCGTTGGTTAGCGCCTGGCCGGAAAACAGCTGTTCGCGCGCGGCATCCGCCGCGGCACGCGCAGCCTTTACGCTTGCTTCGGCATGGCGCAATTCTTCCTGGGAAATGATGCCCTTGGCCGCCTGCTTGCGGCGCTGGGTCAGGTCATCCTCGGCGCGTGTCAGCTCCACCTGGCGCTGCGCCAGGTTGGCCGCGTACTGGCGGTGGGAGGTATACAGGGTGCGCACCTCGCGCACGGTCTGCGCCAGCTGTGCCTCCGCCTGCTTCTGCGCCACGCGCGCATCGGCCTGGTCCAGGCTCACCAGCAGTTGCCCGGCCTTGACGCTTTCGGTGTCCTCCACATGAATCTGCATCACGGTGCCGGCAATCTGCGGCGTGATCTGCACGACATTTCCCTGCACATAGGCGTTGTCGGTGTCCTCGTGGTAGCGCGACACCAGCAGCCAGTACAGCAGCAGGCTGCCGCCGAGCACGGCAAAGATGGCGGCGATGGTGCGCATCACGCGGCGGCGTTTGCCGGGCGTGGTCTTGGTGTCGATTGCAGTCTGGTTATCACTCACGATGTCTGGTGTTGCCGGGTGGATTCTGATGCGGGCTGGGTCTTGAATCATATCATCCAGGCTGCGCGGCATCATCAGGGCAGCAGGCCGGATATGCGTTGCAGGGCACCCGATTGCCGCGCAAGTGCCCATTCCTGCTGCGGTGGGCCTTGCACTGTCGATGCCCGAAAGATTTGCCGGAGACCGGAACGGCTTTATTCGCCGGTTTGCGAGGACGCCATGACTTGACGCAGCCTTGACGCATGCTTCACTAAAATTATACGTGGCCCGCGTGGCCGCGTTTTTTTGTCGATGCACCCCAAAAAATATCAGAATTCAAGGAGATGTTATGTTCTACAAGCAAATGATGGCATTCTTGCTCGCCGCCGCTCTGGCCAGCCCGTTCGCGGCCTCTGCCAACGAAGAGGTTCATGGCGATGTCGCTCTGGCGCAGGCCATGATCAATGAAATCCAGCAAAACGACGCCGCCTATATCGCTGCGCATAACGCCGCATTCTTTCAGGAGCTGTCCAAGGGGCAGCATCCGCGTGCGACCGTGGTGACCTGTTCCGATTCGCGCGTGCATACCAACATGATGGAAAAGACACCGGAAGGTGACATTTTCATGATTCGCAACATCGGCAACCAGCTGTCCACTGCCAAGGGCTCGGTGCAATATGGCGTGAACCACCTGGGTTCCTCGCTGCTGCTGATCATCGGCCATTCGCGCTGCGGTGCGATTGCTGCCGCCAGCAGCGACTATTCCAAGCTGGAAGAGCCCATCAAGAAAGAGCTGGACACCATCCATATCGCCAAGGGCGACGCCAGCATCAATTCCGTCAAGATCAACGTCAACAACCAGGTCGCAGAGGCGATCAAGGAATGGAGCGCCAAGATCAAGGCGGGCGAACTGATGGTTGTGGGCGCGGTGTATGACTTTGCCGATGACATGAAGCAGGGCTCCGGCAAGCTCAACATCATCAACATCAATGGCGAGACCGATCCTGCGAAGATGCGCATTGCGGCGGCAACGCATGCGAAGGATGCGCACAGCCGTCACTGATCCATCACCGCACGATGTGAACGAAAAGACCGGCACAGGCCGGTCTTTTTGTTTGTTGTTCCTTCAACGGCGGTGAGGGCTACAGGATGGCGGGACGATCCGGCAGTTCATTGCGTTTGCTGCCCTGTGCCGGGAAGTGCTGCTGCAGCAGTTCACTGATGGCAGCGATGCCATGCAGTGCGCCCTCCTCGAATCTGCCCGCATGGAAATGACGCTCCATCTCGTGGCAGATCGTCGCCCAGCCCGCCTCGCCCACGCGCGCATGGATGCCGCGATCCGCCACGATCTCCACCTTGCGGTCAGCCAGCAGCAGGTAGATCAGCACGCCGGAGTTGTGTTCGGTATCCCATACGCCCAGTTGCGCGAACACCTGCAGCGCGCGCTGGCGCGAACTGGTGCCGGCGAGAATGCGGGCGGGGTCGAGGCCGGCCTCGACGGCGAAGCGCAGCTCGCCCATGTGGCGGGATTCCGAGGCCCGGATCGCATCGCGGATGGCGTGCATGCTGCTGGCCGGGAAGCAGCGCGTCACCTGCCAGCGCGTGGCAGTCAGATGCCTGAAGAAACGTGCCCACTTGTTCATCTACCAGTCCCCCGATGCGCCGCCGCCGCCAAAACCGCCTCCACCACCGGAGAATCCGCCGCCTCCACCGCTGCCGCCGCCCCAGCCACCACCACCGCCCCAATTGCCGCCGCCGAAATTGCCGCCATCGCCGCGCGCCAGGCCGATGATGAATGCCATGAAGCCGAAAATGACCGCGAAGAACAGCCCCGCGCCCAGCAGCATGGAGGCCAGGCCGATAAGGCAGCCATTGGCCAGCGCTCCGACGAAGCGCCCCAGCAGCAGGGGCAGCAGGAAGCCGCCCACCATTGCCGCAATCAACAGGACGACGAGGTAATTGCCGATGTCCGTGCCATTATCGTGGCGCGTGCGCGGCGGGGGCAGGGCCTCGCCCTCCAGCACGCTGCTGATGCGCGTAATGCCGGCCACGATGCCGCCGTAGAAGTCGCCCTGCCTGAGATGCGGCGCGATGTCTTCGGCCACGATGCGCTTGGCGGTGACATCCGGCAGCGCGCCTTCCAGTCCGTAGCCCACCTCGATGCGCAGCTTGCGGTCATCCTTGGCCACCAGCAGCAGCACGCCGTCGTCCACGCCCTTGCGTCCCAGCTTCCATTGCTCCACCACGCGGATGGAATATTGCTCCAGCGTTTCCGGCTGCGTGGTGGGGATCATCAGCACCGCGATCTGGCTGCCCTTCTGCGCCTCATAGGCCTGCAGCCGCTCTTCCAGCGCAGCGCGCTGCTCGCTGCTGAGCGTGCCGGTCAGGTCGGTGACGCGTGCGGTCAGGGGCGGCACGGCCACCTCGTCGGCATGAGCCGACCAGGCGAGGAGCAGCAGGCAGCAGGCCAGCCAGCGTTTCATGGCCTATTTGCTGAAATCGACTTTGGGCGCGGTGGAAATGGCTTTTTCATTCTCCACCGTGAAATTCGGCTTGGTGGTGTAGCCGAACAGCATGGCGGTGAGGTTGTTGGGGAAGGTGCGCACGGTGACGTTGTATTCTTTCACCGCGGCGATGTAGCGGTTGCGTGCCACCGTCACGCGGTTCTCCGTGCCTTCCAGCTGCGCCTGCAGGTCACGGAAGGAGGTGTCGGCCTTGAGCTGCGGATAGTTCTCGGAAACCACCAGCAGGCGCGACAGTGCCGAGCCGAGCTCGCCCTGGGCGGCCTGGAACTGGGCAAAGGCTTTCTCGTTCTTCAGCAGCTCCGGTGTGGCCTGGATGGAGCCGACTTTGGAGCGCGCAATGGTCACCGCCTCCAGCACTTCCTTCTCGTGCGAGGCATAGCCCTTGACCACGTTTACCAGGTTGGGCACCAGGTCGGCGCGGCGCTGGTACTGGTTGAGAACTTCCGACCAGCTGGCATTGACTGCCTCGTCCGTGGTCTGGATGGTGTTGTAACCGCAGCCCGAGAGCATCAGGGTGGCGAACAGGAGGGAGAGGGCGGTGAGGATGCGCATGGTGACTCCTTTCAGCGATTAATGTTGCATGACATTCAAATCCGGCCTGGCCATTTTACTTGACTATGCGGGCAGCGGGTCTATGTGATTTGAATAACCGGCTGCTGCTCAAACCGGAGCCATGTCTTGACGCCGCATGCATCGAGCCCGCCAAGTCGCCTCGCATAATGAAAAATTACCGACCCTGTCCTGATTGCCGCAGCAGGAAAGTCTGCTGCGTGCATGGATGCTATGCCGGCTGCAGCATGCCATCGATCAGGTGCAGCTGGCGCTGCATGCGCGCCGCTAGGTCGAGATCGTGGGTGACCACGATGAAGCTGGTGTTGAGGCGCTGGTTGAGCTCCTGCATGAGATCGAACAGGGCCTGTGCGCTGTTGCGGTCCAGGTTGCCGGTGGGCTCGTCGGCCAGCACGCAGGCCGGCTCGGTCACCAGTGCCCGGGCCACCGCCACGCGCTGGCGCTCGCCGCCGGACAGCTCGGCGGGCATGTGCGGCAGGCGGTGCGCCAGCCCCACCTGTTTCAGCATCTCCGCCGCGATGGGCTTGGCTTCAGCAGGTTTCATCCCGCGGATCAGCAGCGGCATGGCCACATTTTCCAGCGCGGTGAACTCGGGCAGCAGGTGGTGGAACTGGTAGACGAAGCCGAGCGAGCGGTTGCGCAGGTTGCCGCGCTGTGTTTCGTTCATCGCCAGCACGTCCTGGCCCAGGATGCGGACGCTGCCGCCGCTGGGGGTGTCCAGCCCGCCCAGCAGATGCAGCAGGGTGCTCTTGCCCGAGCCTGATGCGCCCACGATGGCAATGCGCTCGCCGCGCGCTACGTCAAGGTTGACACCGTTCAGCACGGGCACGTTGAGGCTGCCCTGGGAAAATGTCTTGCTCAGATCGCGGCAGGAAATGACCGCCGAATCATTAGTGGAGGAAACAGCTTTATTCATAGCGCAATGCCTCCGCCGGCTGGGTACGGGCTGCACGCCGGCTCGGGTAGAGCGTGGCGAGCAGGCTGATGAGGAAGGAGAAGCCGGCAACCGTCAGCACATCGTTGCGCTGCAGGTCGGACGGCAGTTCACTGATGAAATACACGTCCTTGGCGATGAACTGCACGCCGAACAGGTGCTCGATGAAGGGCACGATGGTGCCGATATTGAGCGCGATGACGACCCCGCCGAGCACGCCCAGCAGCATGCCGATCAGGCCGATGACGATGCCCTGCACCATGAAGATTTTCATGATGCTGCCCGGGGAGGCGCCCAGCGTGCGCAGGATGGCGATGTCGGCCTGCTTGTCGGTCACCACCATCACCAAGGTGGAGACGATGTTGAACGCGGCCACCGCCACGATCAGCGAGAGGATAATGAACATCATCTTCTTCTCCATCTGCACCGCGCGGAAGTAGTTGGTGTTCTGGCGCGTCCAGTCCCTGATGTAGGTGTCGCTCGGCAGGTTGCTTCTCAGCTCCTCGGCTACGCGCGGTGCCTGGTCGAGATCGCGCAGGCGCGCGCTGAGGCCGGTGACCGCATCGCCCATGCGGTACAGCTTCTGCGCATCGTTCATGTGGACCAGCGCAAGCGCGTTGTCATAGGGCGACATGCCGATCTCGAAGATGCCCACCACATGGAACTGCTTCAGGCGCGGCAACATGCCTGCCGGCGTGATCTGCCCCTGCGGGGTGATCAGCAGGATGCTGCTGCCGACGTGCGCTCCCAGGGCGCGCGCCAGATCCGAGCCGAGCACGATGCCGAATTCGCCCGGCCGCAGGTCGGCCAGATGGCCCTGCTTCATCTTGCCATCCAGGTCGATCAGGCGGTTTTCCGACTCGGGCAGGATGCCGCGCACCATCACCCCCTGCACGCTTTCATTCAGCGACAGCATGCCTTGCCCGCTGACATAGGGGGCGGCGGCCTGCACCTCGGGGTGGGTGCCGACGATGCGCAGCAGCGGCTGCCAGTCGGCGAGGTCGCCGTAATCGCTGGCCACCTGCAGGTGCGGCGACACGCCCAGGATGCGCGCGCGGATTTCCTTCTGGAAGCCGTTCATCACCGACAGCACGATGATCAGCGCCGCCACGCCCAGCGCAATGCCCAGCATGGAAATCAGCGAAATGAACGAAATGAAATGGTTGCGGCGTTTTGCGCGGGTGTAGCGCAGGCCGATAAAGAGTTCGTAGGGGGACACGTCAGCAGGGCCGGAAATGAAACAGGCGCTAGTTTGCCACAAGCGCAGGGCGATCGCGATTTCATCTTGTCCGCTGCGGCAGGCACCGCAACCGGAGCACGAGCGGGGCACATGCCGGCGCGGGTATTGGGCCTCGGGGGTAGACTGGCCAGTCTAAATCCGGGCATAATCCACCGATGAACCATCCTGCCCCACCTCCACCCGGCAACCGCGAACGCCTGCTGCTTGCCGCGCGCGAACTGTTTCTCGAACAGGGGTATGACGCCAGCGTGGACGCCATCATCAGCCGCGCCGGCGTGGCCAGGCAGACCTTCTACAACCACTTCCAGAACAAGGAAAGCCTGTTCGTGGAGGCCGTGCGCTGCTGCGTGGCGGACGTGATCGCCCCGCTGCACGTGAATCCGGGCAAGATGCGCGACAGCCTGCTGGCCTTTGCCATCGGCTACCGCAAGCGCGCGCTCAGCGCGGAGGGAGTGGCGATCTACCGCACCCTGATCAGCCAGGTGCAGCGATTTCCTGATCTGATCCGCGAACTTTCCGGGCAGGGCGATGGCCAGATGATAGGCAGCCTGGCAATCTTCCTGCGCCAGGCGATGAACGACGGGCAGCTGCGCGAGGCCGACGACGTGCTGGCGGCCGAGCTGCTGCTGGCCATGCTGCTGGGGCAGGAACGCAACCAGCGCCTGCTCGGTGTGGAGCGTCCTGAACTGGATGAGCTGACCCTGGTCGGGCAGGTGATCGACGGATTTTTGAGAATGTATGCGCCCGCGCGGCGCGCCAGTTGAGTGGAGAACAAGCAATGAACCCAGCCCAGAACCTTACCCGTTTCCCCCTGCATTATGGGGTCATGTCTCTCGTGCTTCTCCTTGCTGCCTGCGGCGGCAAGGACGGGCAGCAGCCGCCCGGAGCGTCAGCCGGCCCGGGCGGTGCGCCGCAGGCAGTGGAGGTGGATGTGGTCACTGCAGCCAGCGATTCGGTGGTGTTCACCCAGGACCTGCCGGGACGTCTTGAGGCTTTCCGCACCGCGCAGGTGCGCGCCCGGGTGGAAGGTGTGGTGGAAAAGCGTCTGTTCACCGAAGGCAGCGATGTGAAAGCCGGCACCCCCCTGTACCAGATCGATGCGCGCAGTTACACCACGGCCAATGAGTCGGCCAAGGCCGATGTGGATGTGGCGCAACGCAATCTCGATCGCTACAAGCCGCTGCTTGCCGCCAAGGTGGTGAGCCAGCAGGCCTACGACCTGGTCGACGCCAAGCTCAGGCAGACCCAGGCCGCCTTGTCCAGGACGCAGATCGATCTGGAAAACGCCCACGTGCCCGCGCCCATCTCCGGCCACGTCGGCCGTTCGCAGGTGACCGAAGGCGCACTGGTGGGGCGCGGCGAGGCGACACTGCTTACCACCATCGAGCAGATCGATCCGATCTACGCCAATTTCACCCAGTCCGGCGCCGATGTGCTGCGCCTCAAGGAGGCGATCAAGGCCGGCAAGCTGAAGCGTGCCGGTTCCGACAAGGTGGAGCTGATGCTGGAAGACGGCAGCATTTATGCGCTGCCCGGCAAGCTGCTGTTTTCCGATCTGGCGGTTGATCCATCCACCGGCAGCGTCTCCATCCGTGCGCTGTTCCCCAATCCCAAACATGAGCTGTTGCCCGGCATGTTTGCGCGCATCCGCTTCCCCGAAGCCAGCGCCGACAACACCATCCGGCTGCCGCAACGCGCGGTGCAGACCGGGCCGCAGGGCCAGTACGTGGTGGTGGTGGATGCAGACGGCAAGGCTGCCGTGCGTCCGGTGCAGACCGGCGGCATGGCCGGCGCAGACTTCGTCATCAGCAGCGGCCTGAAGGTGGGCGAGCAAGTGATCGTCAACGGCCTGCAGAAGGCAAGACCCGGCACACCGGTGAAACCGGTGCCGTGGAACCCGCAGTCAGGTGCGCAACTCCCCGAAAAGAAGTGAGGTAGATCGTGCTCCCAAAATTCTTCATTGATCGCCCGATCTTCGCCTGGGTGATCGCCCTGATCATCATCCTCGGTGGCGTGCTCGCCCTGCGCGGCCTGCCGGTCTCGTCCTACCCGGCAGTGGCGCCGCCGGCTCTGGCGATCAGCGTCAGCTATCCCGGCGCCTCAGCCCAGGTGGTGGAAGAAACCGTGGTCTCCATGATCGAGCAGGAGATGAATGGCATCGAGCACCTGATCTACATGGAGTCCGCTTCCGAGCAGGGCGTGGGCACCATCACCCTGACCTTTGAAGCCGGCACCGATCTGGATGTCGCCGCGGTCGAAACGCAGAACCGCGTCAAGCGCGTGGAGTCCCGCCTGCCGGAAGAGGTGCGCAGGGCAGGCGTGACCGTCACCAAGTCGGCGCGAAACTACCTGATGTTCGTCTCCATGTTCTCGCCGGATAAGAGCCGTGATTACGTGGAGCTGGGCAGCTATGTCGCCGCCAACGTGCTGGAAAACATCCGCCGCGTGCCGGGCGTGGGCGAGGCCCTGATGTTCGGTACTGAATACTCCATGCGCCTGTGGCTCAAGCCGGACAAGCTGAATGCCTACAATCTGACGCCGAGCGATGTCAGCAACGCGGTGCGCGCGCAAAATACCCAGCTCGCCACCGGTGAGCTCGGCCAGTTGCCCGCCGCGCCGGGCCAGCAGCTGAACGCGGTGATCGTCACCAAGAGCCGCCTGTCCACGCCAGAGGAATTCGGCAACATCGTGGTGAAATCCACGCCGGGCGGCGCCACCGTGCGCGTCAAGGACGTGGCCCGGGTCGAGCTGGGCGCGCAGGATTACTCCATCTCGGCCCGCCTGGATGGCCAGCCAGCCGCCTCCGTGGCCATCCGTCTGCTGCCCGGCGCCAATGCGCTTGACACCGCGAAGGCAGTAAAAGCCAAGATGGCCGAGCTCTCCAAAAGCTTCCCCAAGGGCGTGGACTGGGTCGTGCCTTACGACACCTCCAAGTTTGTGGAGATCTCCGTCCGGGAGGTGCTGTTCACCCTGATGGAGGCGATGGGCCTGGTGTTCCTGGTCATGTATCTGTTCATGGGCAACCTGCGTGCCACGCTGATCCCCGCCATCGTGGTGCCCGTCGCGCTGACCGGCGCCCTCATTGGCCTGTATACCTTCGGCTACTCCATCAACGTGCTCACCATGTTCGCGATGGTGCTGGCCATCGGTATCGTGGTGGATGACGCCATCGTGGTGGTGGAAAACGTGGAGCGCATCATGACCGAGGAGGGCCTGCCGCCGCGTGAGGCCACGCGCAAGGCGATGGGGCAGATCTTCAGCGCCATCGTGGCGATCACCGTGGTGCTGTCCGCGGTGTTCATTCCGATGGCGTTCTTCGGCGGCTCGGTGGGTGTGATCTATCGCCAGTTCTCGGTGACGCTGGTGATCACCATGCTGTTCTCGGCGATGATGGCGATGTCGCTGACGCCGGCACTGTGCGCCACCCTGCTCAAGCATGACCTGGGCCAGGAGCTGAAAGCGCGCCACGGCTTCTTCGGCTGGTTCAACCAGTTCTTTGCCCGTACCAGCGACAACTACCGCAACGGTGTGGGGCGCATCCTGCGCAACACCACGCGCTACCTCATCATCTTCGGGCTGATCGTGGTGGCCGTCGGCCTGCTGTTCTCGCGCCTGCCCGGCAGCTTCCTGCCCGATGAAGACCAGGGCTACTTCGTCAGCGTGATCCAGCTACCTCCTGGCGCCACGCGTGAACGTGCGCTGGAGGTGCTGACCGCTGCCGAGCAGTATTACCTCTCGCAGCCTGAAGTCGCCCACGTCATCGGCGTGGCCGGCTTCTCGTTCTTCGGCCGCGGCCAGAATGCGGCCATCAATTTTGTGCGGCTGAAGGAATGGGACGAGAGGCCGAAGCAGGACAACGCGGTCGGTTCCGTCGTCAAGCGCGCGAACATGGCGCTGTTCCGCATCAAGCAGGCAATGATCTTCGCCGTGAACGTGCCGCCCATCCCTGAGCTGGGGGCGCTCGGCGGCTTTGACTTCCGTCTGGAAGACCGCTCCGGCCAGGGCCGCGAAAAGCTGACCGAGGTGCGCAACATGGTGCTCGGCTTGGCCAGCAAGCAGCCCGCCCTGGTGGGGGTGCGTCCGGAAGGACAGGAACCGGCGCCGCAACTGTTGCTCGATATCGACCGTGTGAAGGCCGGCGCGCTGGGCGTCAGCATCGCCAGCCTCAATGACACGCTGCAGTCCGCACTGGGTGTGGCCTACATCAATGACTTCGTGCGCCAGGGCCGCATCCTGCGTGTGCAGATGCAGGCCGAGCCGGATACCCGCTCCACCCCGGAAAAAATCTTGCGCCTGCCGGTGCGCAATGACAGGGGCGGCATGGTGCCCCTGTCCGAGATTGCCAGCGTGCGCTGGATCGTCGGTGCGCCCAAGCTGGATCGCTACAACGGCGTGCCGTCGATGAAGATCGCCGGCTCGCCGGCGCCAGGGCGCAGCAGCGGCGACGCCATGGCTGCGATGGAAGAGGTGGCCAAGCAGCTGCCGCCGGGCTTTGGTTTCGACTGGTCGGGCACCTCGCTGGAAGAGCGCAAATCCGGCAGCCAGGCGCCGTTCCTGTTCGGCATTTCGCTGGTCGTGGTGTTCCTGTGCCTGGCCGCGCTGTATGAAAGCTGGTCGATCCCGACCGCGGTGCTGCTCGCCGTACCGCTCGGCGTCCTCGGCGCAGTGCTGGCGGTGACCCTGCGTGACCTGACCAACGACGTGTACTTCAAGGTGGGGCTGATTGCCACCATCGGCCTGTCGGCCAAGAACGCGATCCTGATCATCGAGTTTGCCCGCGACCTGCAGGATCAGGGCCATGATCTGATCCAGTCCACGCTGGAAGCGTGCCGTCTGCGCTTCCGTCCGATCCTGATGACCTCCATCGCCTTCGTGATGGGCGTGCTGCCGCTGGCGGTCTCCACCGGCGCCGGCGCCAACGGCCGTCATGCCATCGGCACCGGCGTGATGGGCGGCATGATCACCGCCACTGTGCTGGCGGTGTTCCTGGTACCCGTGTTCTTCGTGGTGATCCGGCGCATCTTCCCGGGGCATGCACGGCATCACCAGGATTGAATAGGGTGCTTGAACACATGGTTACATGTTGATCGTTAAATGAAACAATTGGCAATTGATAAGCTGCCAGAGGGGGTCTATTTCTGGCGAAGAGGCTATTCGGAGAGATTTTATAGACTCTCTAACACTGAGATGGTCTCATTTGATTATCCTGCGGAAATCAGACCTATTTTGAATCATGAGGAAGCTGTTCTAAGCGACCCCAATTGGTGTACTAACTGCTGGCATGAATTGGAGTGGAAAGATTTGAATAAATGTTCTTCCTGTGGGGCAGTAAATTTGGATTGCCAAACATTGGAGGACACTCGGCGTACGCTTGTCGAATGGACAGGCAACCCAAATGCACATTTATGAAAAATCATCGAGGCTATTACCTCGGAACGGCGTTTGATGAGTAAAACTCAAGCCATACATCCCTTGCAGCGCCTGTTCAGCTACGCCCGCCACTATCGCCGCGATGTAGTGACCGCCTCCATCTATTCGGTGCTGAACAAGTTCTTCGACATCCTGCCGGAGATCCTTATCGGCATGGCGGTGGACGTGGTGGTGAACCAGAAGGCGTCGTTCCTGGCGCGCATCGGCGTGGCCGAGCCGAAGCAGCAGCTGATCGTGCTGGCCACGCTGACTGTGCTGATCTGGGTGCTGGAGTCGCTGTTCGAATACCTGTACGAGCTGAAGTGGCGCCGCCTGGCGCAGAGCCTGCAGCACGACATGCGCATGGAAGCCTATCGCCATGTGCAACAGCTGGAGCTGGCGTATTTCGAGCGCAACCGTACCGGCAACCTGCTGGCCATCCTCAACGAAGACATCAACCAGATGGAGCGCTTCCTCAACGGCGGTGCCAACGACCTGATCCAGGTGATGGTCGGCTCGCTGATGGTGGGGGCGGTGTTCTTCTTCATCACCAGCAAGCTGGCTTTCCTCGCGCTGATCCCGATCCCCTTCATCCTGTATGGCGCGTTCTGGTTCCAGTCGCGCCTGGCGCCGCGCTACACGGCAGTGCGCGAGGCGGCGGGCAATCTCGCCACGCAGTTCAGCAACAATCTCACCGGCATCGCCACGGTGAAGGCCTATACCGCGGAGGAATTCGAGGCCGAGCATATCCGCCAGGGCTCCGACGCCTACCGCCTGCGCAACAGCGAAGCCATCCGCTGGTCGGCCGCGATCACGCCGGTGATCCGCATGGCGATCCTCGCCGGCTTCACCGTCACCCTGCTGTATGGCGGCATGCTGGCGCTGAATGGCGAAATCGGCGTGGGCAGTTACTCGGTGCTGGTCTACCTGACGCAGCGCCTGTTGTGGCCGCTGACCCGCCTGGCGGAGATGACAGACCTGTATCAGCGTTCGATGGCGTCCATCCAGCGCGTGATGGATCTGCTGCATACGCCCGTGGCCATAGCCTATGAGGGCAGACACCTGCCGCGCGAACAGGTGAAAGGCGCACTGGAATTCAGCAATGTGAAATTCGCCTATGAGGGCGGCGCGGCGCCCGCGATCTCTGGGCTCAATCTGCAGGTCGCGCCGGGAGAAAGCGTGGCCTTCGTCGGCGGCACCGGCGGCGGCAAGAGCACGCTCACCAAGCTGCTGCTGCGTTTCTACGAGCCGCAGCAGGGCGAGATCCGCCTCGACGGGCATCCCATCCGCGAACTCAACCTGCAGGATTTGCGCCGCGCCATCGGTTATGTGGCGCAGGACACCTTCCTCGCCGACGCAACGGTGGCGGAGAACATCGCCTACGGCACGCTTGGCGTGGCCCTGGCGGATATCCAGCGCGCCGCCCAGGCCGCCGAGGCGCACGACTTCATCATGGCCCTGCCGCACGGCTATGCCACCCAGGTAGGCGAGCGCGGCATGAAGCTGTCCGGCGGCCAGCGTCAACGCCTGGCCCTGGCGCGCGCCATACTGAAAGATCCGCCCATCCTCATCCTCGACGAAGCCACCTCGGCGGTGGACAATGAAACTGAGGCCGCCATCCAGCGCTCGCTCGACCGCCTCATCGTCGGGCGCACCAGCCTGATCATCGCGCACCGCTTGTCCACCGTACGCTACGCACATCTGATTCACGTGCTGGAACAGGGGCGCATCGTGGAATCCGGCACGCATGAGCAGTTGCTTGCCCAGGGCGGTGCCTACGCTGCGCTGTGGCGCTTGCAGACGGGCGAGCGATAGGCGGATAACGCGCTTACCCATTCGTTTCACTCAAGTCAGGAGAACCCAAAATGCTGGAACTACCCTCCCTGTGGAGCCTGATCATCTCCACCATCGCATTCATCATCGCAGCCTGGTATCTGCGCCGTTACCTGGAAGAGCAGGGCATCCCCAAAGGCATGACGCGCGGCTTGCTGGTGCTGGTGCTTGCCTCTATCGTGTCCTGGGCCGCTGGCGGAGCGGTGGACTGGACCCAGGCCAAGATGGCAGGGCCGCAGCAGACCGCGCACAACGCACACGACCTGTCACAGCTGCTTGATGCGGCAGGCCAGGGGCAACCATAGATCTTCACACGACTGCCTGGCGCCGCGGTCGGAAACGGCCGTTTATTGGAAGGTGCATTCAGTAAAGCTGAGGCATAATCCGGGCATCGGGTGATGCGACGCGATGCAAGCGGATGCGGGATGCCGGGGCTACCTGCAGGCGCCTGCAAGAATGGCCCGATAAACCAAGGGGAGCTGCTGTGCTCAAGTACATCCTTGCCTGGCTGCCGCTGTTGCTCATCGCGCTGTTCAACGGCGCGTTGCGCGCGGTAGTCTATGGGCGCTTTCTCGACGAATTGACCGCGCATCAGCTATCCAGCCTGATCGGCGTGGTTCTGTTCGGTTTTTACATCCGCGCCGTGATCGACTACTGGCGCCCGGAATCTGCGCAACAGGCGCTGCACATCGGCCTGCTCTGGCTGGCGATGACGGTGGCCTTCGAATTCCTGTTCATGCATTACGTTGCAGGGCACCCCTGGCGTGCCCTGCTGCACGACTACAACATTCTGGCCGGGCGCGTGTGGCTGCTGGTGCTGGCCTGGATCACGTTTGCGCCGTATGTTTTCTATCGCCTGCAAAGGCGATCCGGCAATCAGTATTTCGGTGGCTAGGCGACACAAGCCATCGCGGCATGGAGCGAGCAGAAAGGATCTCATGAGACACGTCGAAATACACAGGACTCACCGCATCGGCTGGCTGCGTGCCGCCGTCCTCGGCGCCAACGACGGCATCGTGTCCACCGCCAGCCTGGTGCTCGGCGTGGCCGCGGCGGGGGCGAGTGCAGCCAGCATCCTGGTGGCAGGCGTTGCGGGCCTCGTCGCAGGGGCCATGTCGATGGCCGCCGGCGAGTATGTTTCAGTCAGCTCGCAAGCCGATGTCGAACAGGCTGATCTGGAGAAGGAGCGCAGGGAGCTGGCGGCCGATCCCGAACATGAGCACGCAGAACTGACTGCGATCTACGTCGGCCGCGGGCTTGACCCTGAATTGGCCGCGCAGGTTGCCACGCAATTGACGGCCTATGATGCCCTGGGTGCGCATGCGCGCGACGAGCTGGGCCTTTCCACAACCCTGAGCGCGCGGCCGGTACAGGCGGCGCTGGCATCGGCGGCCACATTTTCAGTGGGCGCGGCGCTGCCTCTGCTGGTGGTGCTGCTGGTGCCGCTGTCTGCGCTGATGTGGTCGGTTTCGCTCGGCTCGCTGCTGTTTCTCACCCTGCTTGGCTCGTTGGCCGCACACGCCGGCGGTGCAGCCATGGCGGTTTCTGCGGCAAGGGTGACCTTCTGGGGCGCACTCGCCATGGCGTTGACGGCAGGCGTAGGCGCCCTGTTCGGGGTGATGGCCTGAGATGCATGCCACCGTCGCTGTCCTTGTGGAATAATTCTTGCCCGCACCCAACGTGAAGAGAATACTCTTTATCTGCAGCCAGAATCGCCTGCGCAGCCCCACGGCAGAGCAGGTCTTTGCCGATCATCCCGGTGTCGAATGTTCTTCCGGCGGCTTGAATCACGATGCGGAGAATCCGGTGACGCCGGAACTGGTGGAATGGGCCGACCTGATATTCGTGATGGAAAAAACTCATCGCAATAAATTGTCCGCCAAGTTCAAACGCCATCTGCTGGACAAGCGCGTGGTCTGCCTCGATATTCCCGACGACTATGCATTCATGGACCCTGTGCTGGTGCGGTTGCTGCAGGCAAAGGTGGCGCGTTATTTGCCACATGCCTCGCCCCCTTGCGCAGCGGTGGCAGGAGAGGGGCAATGAGCACGCTTGTCCTGCTCCCCGGGCTCGACGGCACAGGGCGGTTGTTTGCCGACTTCGTCGCTGCCCTGGGTCCGGATATCGAGGTTGTTGTGGCAAGCTACCCCGCGCACCAGCCACGTGGCTATGCCGAGCTGGAGACTGTTGTGCGAGCGATGTTGCCCACGGACCGGGACTATGTGCTGCTCGGCGAATCATTTTCAGGTCCGCTTGCGATCTCCATTGCTGCCTCGGCACCAGCGAGCTTGCGCGGGCTGATTCTCTGTTGTTCCTTCGCTCGCAATCCCTTGCCTGTGCTGGCGCCGCTGCGCTTCCTTGTCGGGATGTTCCCGGTCGGCATGGCGCCGGTGTCGCTGCTGAGCTATTTCCTGCTGGGCAGGTTTGCGTCGGCCAGGCTGCGTTCAGCCCTTGCTGCCACGATCGCGGCGGTAGCGCCATCGGTGCTTCGCCAGCGGGTGCGCGCGGCCCTGACGGTGGACGTTTCGGGCGCACTCTCGTGCATACGAGTGCCCATGCTGTATCTCCGTGCCAGCGAAGACAGGGTAGTGCCCAGGTCTGCCTCCCTTCTGCTTTCATCGCGTGTGGCGAATGCCCGGGTGATTGAATTCGACGCGCCGCATTTTCTGCTGCAGGTATTGCCCGCCGATGCGGCGGCAGCGGTAACCTGCTTTATGAGTCGCACTGTATTGGGCCAGCCATGATCAGAAAACCACTCCCGTTCTTGCTGTCTGTAATCCTGGCATTCGCGGCGAGCCGCGCCACGGCACAGCCGCTGCGCGACGGCGACATCATCTTCCACACCTCGCGTTCCGCGCAAAGTCTGGCCATCCAGAAGGCCACGCATTCGAAATACAGCCACATGGGCATCGTGTTCCTGCGGGGCGGTGAGCCTTATGTGTATGAGGCGATCGGGACCGTGCAGTACACGCCGCTGAAAAAGTGGATTGCGCGCGGCGAGGGCGGCCACTATGTGGTGAAACGCCTGCGCGATGCGGATCGCATCCTCACGCCGGATGGTGTGGCGAGGCTGCGCCATGCCGCAGCGAGATTCGCCGGCAGGCCTTACGACCTCACGTTTGAGTGGTCAGACCAGCGCATCTACTGTTCCGAGCTGGTCTGGAAGGTCTATGACCGCGCGCTGGGTGTGCGCGTGGGGCGGCTGCAGAAGCTGCGCGAGTTCGACTTGTCCGATCCGCGTGTAAAGGCCAAAATGAAGGAGCGTTACGGACATGGAATACCGTTGACAGAAAATGTCATCTCGCCGGGCGAAATGTTCGCGTTCGACGGACTGGTCGTGGTGGATGAAAAATGAGTTCTGTTTCTGAACATTGCCCCAAATAGTCATCAAGCAAAGGATACAAGTGCCAAAACTCACTGAGATGCTGCAGAAACCCGGCGTCGTCGCCGCCACCCATTCCGGCGCATTCCACGCCGATGATGTCATGGCCGCGGCCGCCATGCGCCTGATGCAACCCGCGCTCACCGTCGTGCGCTCGCGTGACCAGGACGAACTCAATGCTGCCGACATTCAGTTTGACGTGGGCCGTGTGTTCGATCCGGCGCGCTGCCGCTTTGACCATCACCAGCTCGACTACAAGGAAGCGCGCGACAACGGCATCCCCTACAGCTCCTTCGGCCTGATCTGGCGCGAGCTGGGCGAGGCGCTGTGCGGCTCAGCCGACGCGGCCCGGCGAGTTGATATCGCCCTAGTGCAGGGCGTGGACGCCATGGATTGCGGCGTGACCATCAGCAAGGAAATCCGTCCGGTGCGCCTGATGTCCGTGTCTGCCGTGCTGGGCAGCTTCAACCCGGGCTGGCAGGACACCACCACGCCGGCCGCCATGACCGAAGCCTTTGAACAGGCGGTCACCCTGGCCAAGACCATTTTGCAGAACGTCATCCGCGAAGCCAGCGGATTCGAAAAAGCCAAGGAGATCGTCGAGCAGGGCACCTTGCTGGAGCAGGGCCGCTTGCTGCTGCTGAGCCACGGCGTGCCGTGGAAGGAGGCCGTGTTCGAGTCGGGCAAATACAGGCAGCTGCTGTACGTCGTCTACCCGGACGCGCAGGGCAAATGGCATGTGAGCTGTGTGCCCGAGGCGCCCGGCAGCTTCGGCAACCGCAAATCGCTGCCCGCAGCCTGGGCCGGGCTGGATGGCGAAGAGCTGGACAAGGTCACCGGCATCGAAGGCTGCGTATTCTGCCACCGCGCCCGCTTCGTGGGGGCGCACAAGACGAAGGAAGGCGCAATCGAGATGGTGAGGCTGGCGCTGAAGGAATAGCTACGCCTCGCATGTGCCTGTACGCGCTGACAGGCGCCGTGGTCCGCCCGGATTGCGCAATTGCAACAAGCCAGCGCAGACATGACGACTTCGTTCACACGGGTTACGCCTCGCATATGACCTCAGCCGCTTGCCCTTTCTGCAGCCTCCCCGACGACAAGGTCGTGTTGTCAAACCGGCACGGCGTGGTCATCCGCGACGCCTTTCCTGTCTCACCCGGCCATACCCTGATCATCCCGCTTCGCCATGTTGGCTCTTACTTCGCGCTTGACCAGATCGAACGTGACAGCCTGTTTGACTTGCTGGAGAAGGCCAGACAGATGCTCGATGCGGAAATGAAACCGGACGGCTACAACATCGGCATCAACGACGGACAGGCGGCCGGGCAGACTGTCCCCCATCTCCACATTCACCTGATTCCCAGGTACCGGGGCGACCGGGAAGACCCTCGCGGCGGCATCCGCTGGATCATCCCGGAGAAGGCAGTGTATTGGCCCGCGCCGTGAATTCCGCGCAAGCCGGGCCACGGCCGGAAAAGACTTCACTCTCGCCGACCTCATGCCAGGAGGCTGCGCCTGCCTGTTCGGTTCAGAGCAGAAGCAGCAGGCTGGATCCGACAAAGCTCCAGGTGAGCAGCGTGAGATACATCATCGCGGCCCAGGCCACCATGCCGACCGACAGGATAGAGCCGGACAGCAGTACCGCATGGCCTTTTTCCTCCACCTTGAGGATCGCGGGCACGCCATAGTAGATCAGCATGGCGGAGAGGATCATGGCCGCAGCGGCCACCGAGAGGTTGAGGATGAAACTGGGGATGAACAGGAACAGGGGGGCGAGCCATAACGGCGTAGGCACTACTACGGCCAGCTTGTAGGCATCCTCAAAGGCGGGCTTGATCTCCGCCATCACGCCCAGCTGCTTGATGATGTAGGCGACCAGGAAAGTCATTGCCAGCTCGACCGCCAGGAACACGACACCGATAAACGCCAGCTGTGTCATCTCCAGCGCCGGCAACAGGTGGCCGCCGTACTCGATGCCGGCGTAACCGATCATTACCGGCGGCACCAGCGAAAGCGGGAGCGCGTACAACAGAAGCATCTTCAATACCGACATGTGACTGTGCGTGAATGCATTCCACCCCACATACTGGGGCAATCGAGACAGATGAAGTTGTGCCATGATGGACCTCCTCAATTGAAAGTGCTTGGCAATACAGTGACCACAATGGCTGCCGAAAGTTGCGCGCGCTTTTTTTGCCGGAATAATCAGGGCACAGCGTGCATGCAACGGGAAGAAGCCGCGCTGTGATGCTGGTCTTTCCGGTCCAAAATGGTGCGGAGAGTGATTCCCTGTATTGCTGCGAGCCGCCAATAGTGCCAAGCTGAGCGCACTGTGGGTCTGATCAAGAGGGAGGGTTGCCATGCACAAGCTCAAGAACGAAGCCGCCCTGTTCAAGGAGGCGTTGCTCGCAGGGGTGAAGTACGCAGAGGGGCGGGGTGTGGTTGAATTCGAGCCGACCGATTCGGCCAGCGAGAAGCTGCTGTACATCTACCGCCTGCTGGTGCACGACAAGGTCATGCACCCCTTGCCGGAAGAGCAGGTCGCCGAAAAATCCCTGCGCCACAAGCTGGCGCTCTGGTATGCGAAGCAGCTGCCCAGCGATCATCCGCTGCTGAAATAGGAATGAGCAGGCAGTTGCAGGTACGGGTATCTGGACTGCTCCTGAAACGCAGACGCTATTCGCAGCGCTCCCCGGCCTTCAGTTCGAAGAAGCGGGGGTATTCGCTGGGATGGCCTGCCAGCACTTTTACGCAGTCACCCAGCTTGTGGCGCTCATAGCTCATCACTTCGATGCGCTCCTTGCTGGCCAGCGGCTGCACGGTGTAGCGGTTGGCGCCGCGTGAGACCTGCGGCGGTTCGTCGCGGCTGTCGTGGTGCTCGCCCAGCATGCCGCTTATGCCGAACATGCCGCCGCTGAAGCTGCCGCTGCCTATCCCCACACCGACGCCTACGCTCACGCTGCCGTGGGTGCTGCCGGCTTTTGCCTGCTGGCGTTCCGCGTCGGTGTATTCATGCACGTCCACCACACGTGCCAGCTTCACGTAGCGTGCGTCCTCTTCCAGGCTGGGCGTGCTCTGGCAGGCGGCCAGCAGGGCCAGCGCCGTCACGGCAATAAACCTGTTCATTGCGGTTCTCCTCGATTGGCGTGCTACTCAAGAAGACTGGCTGGCGCCGGGCAAAGTTCCGCCGCGTGCCGGATGCACAGGGCGACCGGCGAAGGCGGGGCAGGTGGAGCCGCGCCCGCTCCATCATGTGGAACGGGGCAACGCGTTCAGTGCGGGGTGATACGGGGATCAGCTGCTCAGGCGTGCATCTTGTTCAGCTGCTTGGCGATGATGTCATGGTTCAGCCAGAGCACGGGGCCGGCAGGGCTGGATGTTTCGTGGAACATCAGCGGGCCGGTGCCTTCCAGCACCAGTGCGCTCAGGATGTCAGTCACCAGTGCCTTCTTGTCCTTGTGCATGTCCGTGATCGCTTCCGACGTGCCGATCATCAAGTCGGCCAGCTCGGGCGAGTTGTCCATGGGCCAGGCCTTGAAGTTACGGAAATGCTTCATGGTGTCGCTGCCGTTGTAATTGGTGATCTTCTGCAACAGCTCGTCCAGCGCATGGCCGTCCTGGAACAGGTTGCGGCAGGCGTCCCACTGGGCCTTGGCCCAGGCGCCGCCGTTTTCGCGGGTCAGCGCATTGAGCAGGGGGAACAGCGACAGTTCAACGCCCACAAAGATGTCGGAAGAGTTGGTGCGGATCTCCGGGCAGTTGTACACCGTGGCCTTGATGCCTTTGCTCCAGGCGTCTTCTGCAATGCGTTCCAGGCGCATCTTGGCGCCGCCCTGCGAATAGTTGGTGTAGGTCTGCCACTGGTACTTGTCGTCGATCAGGATCTCGGTGCCATGGTAGCCATAGGCGGTGTAGCGCACCTGACCGCCGGTCTTTTCGAGGCGCGCGCGGATCGCTGCGCTGCCCTCGATCAGATACTGGAAGGTATTCGCGGTTACCTCGTCAAAATTCATCAGTATCAGCTTGCCGAGGTCGCTGTCGAACAGCGCGCGCGAGGACATGAAGCGTTCGCCGCGGCCTTTGTAGATGCGGTTCGCGATGGCCAAGAACACCTTCACCTTGGGAATGCCGCCTGCCATGGTGTGGGCAAAGAACACATTGCTGCCGTCAGGGATCATGCCATCCAGCTCGGCCATGACCCTGGCCACGGAATCCTTGAAGCGCTTTACGCCGACTTCGCGGCATCTTTCGATCTGTTTCCAGTCCAGCTTGTCTTCCTGCCAGCTCTTCAGGGTCATGTTGCCCAGCAGATCGGTGGGGGTGGGCTCGCCAGCGGGCGCATCCAGATCAAAGCCGGCCATCAGTGGCACGTTGATGATGCGTCCGCCCAGATTGGCTTCGGCGGCAGCCAGCTCCTCGGCATTCAGCGGGCGCAGGGCATTGTTTTCGTCGCGGCGCCCCACGGTGACGCCGATGATCGTCATGCCGACCTTGCGTGCCTCGTTGATCAGGCCATTGGCGTATCCGCGTCCAAACAGCTCACCGAAAAGCACAAATACATCGCCTTTGCGAAAAATGTTGTTTTGCGGAATGTTGCGTAAAGAAATGGGAGCGTCCATGAAGTTAAAGATCCTGTTAGGCGAATCCGCCTATTGTAATTGGGATTGGTGGAGTCTTCCAAGCTGAGTTGGCGATTTGGGCGCTGAGCCCGCGCAAATCAGGCGAATATGCGCGAGCGGGCGTCTGCCGGGGGGATGGATTTCGGTTTGCATGCGTCGCCCGCATCCAAGTATGATCACCTCCCTGAAACGCAACCATTCCCCCTCCAATTCCAAGGATAAGCAAAAATGTACAACACATTCAAACCCGAACAGCCGGTCGGTCTGATGGACTTTGTGCGTGCCGCCAAGGCATGCATTACCGAAATCACCCCGCAGGAATTGAAAGCCAAGCTGGACGCCAAGGAGAACTTTGTGCTGATCGACGTGCGGGAATCGGCCGAGTTCGAGCATGGCCACATTCCCACTGCCCACCTGGTGCCGCGCGGCATCATCGAGGCAGCTGCCGATACCAGCTACCCCAAGCACTATCCACCCCTTTCGGGCGCGCGCGACCAGCAGGTCGTGGTGTACTGCGCCACCAGCGGCCGTTCCGCCATGGCTGCCGCCGTCCTGCAGATGATGGGCTTCAAGAACGTGCTCAACATGGCCGGCGGCTTCACACGCTGGGAAGCAGACGGCCTGCCCAAGGTCACCGAAGCGGAATACTGATGTACCGGCTCGCCGCTGGGCGGGCTGCGTCATGACCTGCAGGCTTCAGTGCGAACCGGTGGCCGGGTGATGCCCGGCCACGCTGTTCGCCTTCACGCGCGCTTAACCCTGCGCCCTCTCATGCAGCATCTTCATCTGGAACAGCGTATTGCGCTCTTCTTCCTCCAGCGTGGATTCGATGTGGTGGATGGTGCGATCGTAGCTCGGGATGATGTTGTATTTGAGCGCGTTGACGCGTTTCTGCGTCTTGCGCTGTTCGGCAAGCAGACGCCACAGGGCGTTCTCCGCCTCGCCCAGTTGCGCCAGCAGCACGGCCAGCTGGGCGAGGCGGGTGCGTGCTTCGTCGAAGCTGGCGTCAGTCCACATCAGGCCAACGGGCTGCAGGGGCAGGCGCTCGGCGCTGACCGAGGGGTATTCCACACCGATGCTGGAACGTGGCAGGACATGCACGCTGATGGCGGGCTTGAGGCCCAGCGCTGACTGCCGCAGCATCTGCGAGCCCATGCGCATATGGGCGATGCCCAGCCAGCGGTAGGCGTCCTGCAGCGACTGCCGTGCTTCGCCGCGCAGCGCGCGGTATTCTGCCAGCCTCTCATATACCAGACGAGTGAGCAGCTCGCGCTTGCGTTCCAGCATGTCGTGCCCCTGGCGCAGGAATCCCACCTGGCGCTTGAGGCCGAGCAGTGCGCTCTTGGTGGGAGGGACTTTCAGGCGTTTCATTTTGCAGAACTCGGCGGGGTCACATTTGCGCGGCTCATGGCTGCGGCGACATCGCGCTGTGGTACTTGTCGAGGTCTGCCTCGCTGACGCGCGCCAGTGCATTGCGCGGCAGCAGCGAGAGCTGGCGCCACGCCAGGTCCAGCGTGTCGAAGACGCTGCGTTCTTCGCTTTCCCCCTGGCCGACAAAGTTGCGTTCGAAATTTTCGGCAAACCTGAGGAAGGCGCGGTCGGCTTCGCTGAGTTCTTCCGCGCCGATGATGGAGGCAAGGTTGCGCACTTCCAGCGCACGCGCGTACGAGGCATACAGCTGGTTGGCCACGCGCTGGTGATCCTCGCGCGTGAATTCCTTGCCGACGCCGTCCTTCATCAGGCGCGACAGCGAGGGCGGCACCGCCACCGGCGGGTACACGCCCTGATTGTGCAGCTCGCGCGACAGCACGATCTGCCCCTCGGTGATGTAGCCGGTGAGGTCCGGGATGGGGTGGGTGATGTCGTCTGATGGCATGCTCACCACCGGGATCATGGTGATGGAGCCATGTCTTTCCTTGATGCGTCCGGCGCGTTCGTACAGCTCGGCCAGGTCGGAATAGAGGTAACCGGGGTAGCCCTTGCGCGAGGGCACGTCGCCCTTGGCGGTGGCCACTTCGCGCAGCGCCTCGGCATAGTGGGTCATGTCGGTCATGATCACCAGCACATGCAGGTCAAGGTCGAACGCCAGATACTCCGCGGCAGTGAGCGCTGCCCGCGGCAGAATCAGGCGCTCGATGGCGGGGTCGTCGGCGAGGTTGAGGAACATCACCACCTTGGACAGTACGCCGCTGGATTCGAAGTCTTCCTGGAACATGCGCGCATCGGAGTGCGACACGCCCATGGCGGCAAACACCACGGCGAAGCCGCCTTCCTCATTGGGTAGCTTGGCCTGGCGCACGATCTGCGCGGCGAGGCGGTTATGCGGCAGCCCGGAGCCGGAAAATATCGGCAGCTTCTGCCCGCGCACCAGCGCATCGAGACCATCGATCGCGGAGATGCCGGTCTGCACAAACTCACGCGGATAGGCGCGTGCCGCCGGATTCACCGGCGCCCCGTTGACGTTGCGGCGCAGCTTGGAGATCAGCGGCGGGCGGTCGTCCAGCGGCAGGCCCACCCCGTTGAAGATGCGGCCGAGGATTTCCGGCGACAGCGCCAGCTCGAACGGCTGCTCCAGAAAACGCACCCAGGTGCGCTCGAGGTCAAGATGCTCGGTGCCCTCGAACACCTGGATCAGCACGCTCTCGTTGGAGCTGCGGATCACCTGGCCGTTGCGGATGCGTCCGGCGTGGTCGTGCACCTGCACGCGGTCCCCCAGCGCCACCCCGGGCACGTTCTGCATGAACAGCAGGCCGCCGCGTGCGGCGGAGGCCAGACGGTATTCGCGTTCCTTCATTTTGTCGCCCCTCCCGTTTTGCCTGCGCCTGTGTGGTGCGTGTATTCGGTGCGCAGCGCATCGAAGGCCACCTGTATCTCCAGCGAGTTGGCCTTGAGCCGCGCGAGGTCGTCGTTGCCGTGTGCCGTCTTGTAGCGGCGCGCGCGCCCCAGCAGCGGCAGCGAGAGCAGGCGCTGCACCGGTACGCCCAGGTCGAGCAGCCTGTTGCCCTGCTCGTGGATGGAGAGCAGCAGCTGCAGCAGGGCAAACTGCTTCTCGGGAGAGCAGTAGCTGTCCACCTCGTCCAGTGCGCTTTGCTGCAGGACGCCCTCGCGGATCAGTGCTGCGGATTCCAGCGCCCAGCGCTGCAGCGGCGACAGCGCTTCCGGTCCCACCAGGTTGACGATGCGTGCCAGTTCTTCGGCCTGGTTGAGCAGGCCCAGGGCCACGGCGCGCAGGCCTTGCCATTGCGGGTCGATATTTTCGGCCCACCACGAGGCGGCGGTGTTCACGTAGCCGGAGAAGCTTTCGGTCCAGTCCACCGACGGGTAGTGGCGCGCATCGGCCAGCTCCTTGGACAGCGCCCAGAAGGTCTGCACGATTTCCTTGGTGTGGCTGGTCACCGGCTCGGAGAAGTCGCCACCCGGCGGCGACACCGCGCCGATCAGGGTGACCGAGCCGAGCTTGCCGGAATAGGTTTCCACGCGTCCTGCGCGTTCGTAAAAGGCCGCCAGGCGCGAACCGAGGTAGGCTGGGTAGCCTTCTTCCACCGGCATCTGGCCGAGGCGGCCAGACACCTCGCGCAGCGCCTCCGCCCAGCGGCTGCTGGAGTCGGCCACCATCACCACGTCATAGCCCTGGTCGCGGAAATATTCAGCCAGCGTCACGCCCACGTAGATGGATGCCTCGCGTGCCACCACCGGCATGTTGGAGGTGTTGGCCACCAGCACGGTGCGCTCCATGATGGAGTGGCCGGTGTGCGGGTCGGTGATATGGGGGAAGCTTTCCAGGATGTCCACCAGCTCGTTGCCGCGTTCGCCGCAGCCGACGAAGATCACGATCTGCGCGTTGGACCAGCGCGCGATCTGGTGCTGCACCACCGTCTTGCCGGCGCCGAAGGGGCCGGGCACCGCGGCCTTGCCGCCCTTGAGCAGCGGGAAGAAGGTGTCGAGCACGCGCTGCCCGGTGATCAGCGGCGCGCTGGCGTGGTCGCGGCGATGGTAGGGGCGCGGCGTGCGCACCGGCCAGCGGTGATAGAGCTTGAGCTTGTGGGTGTGTCCGTGCGCATCCTGGATGTGGGCAACCGGCTGCTCCAGCGTGTAGTCGCCGGCGGGGGCGAGTTCCAGCAGAGTGCCGCCGAGATGCGGCGGCACCAGGATGTGATGGGTGATGTGCGCTGTCTCCTGCACGCTGCCCAGCACGCTGCCCGGGGCGACGGTGGTGCCATGGGCAAGTTCGGCATTGGGCACAAAGGGCCAGCGCTTGTCGCGGTCCAGGCTGTCCACCGTCAGGCCGCGCGCGATGTGGTCGCCGCTCAGCGTATACAGGCTGCGCAGCGGGCGCTGCACGCCGTCGAAAATCTGGCCGAGCAGGCCCGGCCCCAACTCCACCGACAGCGGATGGCCCAGTGGCTCCACCGGGTCGCCCGGACACAGGCCGTCGGTCGTCTCATAGACCTGCACGATGGCTTCATCGCCTTCGCGGCCGATTACCTCCCCGGTGAGCCTGAGCCGGCCCACCTGCACCTGTTCGCCGGTGAGCACCTGCGGCAGGCGCACACGCACGATGGGACCGTTGATCTCGAGAATTTCACCCATGCTGGTTGCTCATTGATCGTTGTATGTGCCGGATATTATTCGCGAAGCAGGACACAGAGTACACAGGGAAAGCCAATATGCCCAGCCCTCCGCACCGCCTAGTGCCGTTCATCGCGCATCTGCAGCGCCTTGTGCGGCACGTCGCTGATCAGGATGTCCACGCCCAGTTGCAGCGCCTTGCCGATCTCCGCCTCGCTGTTGCAGGTGTACACGGCCACGCGCTTGCCCTGTGCGCGCAACAGCTGGACCATCGCCTCGTCCAGCGTGGCGATGGGCAGGCACAGGCCGTGCAGGAAAGGGTGTTCGGCCAGCACGCGTCGTGCGTCGGCGAGGGTCTGGTCGTCCTCGAAGTTGTACACCAGCGGAAAGCCGGGACGGTATTCGTTGGCATACACCAGGCTGCTCAGGTTGAAGGACGATACCTGGATGCGCGCGCTGTCCACCTCGCCCAGCAGGTCCAGGGTCTGCCGTACCTTGCTGGCATGGCGGTCGGCTTTCTCCCAGTCGCGGTTCTTGATTTCCAGCAGCAGGCGGGTGCGCGGGCGATAGGCCGTGATGAATTCGCGCAGGCTCATGATGCCTTCGGAATGCGTGCTGCCGGCAAAGTGCGCGGCAAAATCCATTTGCTGCAATTGCGCGTGGTCGAAGTCGTCGATGTGCCTGCTTGCCATGCCCAGCTTGCCGAGCAGGCGGTCATGCCATAGCACGGGCACGCCGTCGCGGCTGAGCTGGATGTCGGTTTCCATGCCGTCGATGGCATAGTGCAGGGCGCGCTCGAAGGCGCTGCGGGTGTTCTCGGCGGCTTCGCGATTGGCGCCGCGATGGGCATAGATCAGGGTGGCGCGGGTCATGGCAATCTCTCGATGAAGCGCTGCAGTGCGGCGATCAGCTCGGCGTAGTGCGGATTGTAGGTAAGGCGGCGCAGGGTGCCGGCGGCGAGGTTCTGTTCTGTCACCTCGCCCAGCCAGACCTCGCCCGTGTGCTCCCAGCAGGCGTGGTATTGCGCCATGTTGTCAGGGTAGTAATGCAGGCAGTTGCAGTACTCGCCGTGTGCGCCGTAGTGCTCGTCTTCCGGCGGCTGCACCAGGGCGGTATGCGCCGAGCTGAGGATGCGCTGCGCCGGCACGCGGCTGTCGATCAGCTCGACCTGTTCCGCTGCCATGCCGGGCACGGGCGTGGCGGGATCGGTGGTGTACAGCACCAGATGGTTGAGCGCGTGCGGTGCCGCGGCCATGAACTGCAGGGTGGCGGAAGCGATGACGGTGCTGTCGTCCAGGCTGGCAGCGGTGAAAATGGGCAAATTCAGCGTGCGGTCGTGCAGCTGGTGGCGTACCACCTGGCACAGCGCAAACAGCTGTGCCGCGGCATTCTTGGGGAAGGATTCGTATTTGTAGGGGTCGCGATCCGGTTTGATGCTCACCCAGCATGCCTTGGGCGCCAGCCAGCTGTAGATCTTGTGCACCCGGGCCCAGGCGGCGCGGTGGGTGATGTCCAGCGCAGGTGAAAACATGAACAGGCCACGCACGCGGCTGTCATCCAGGCTGTGGTGAATGGCGAGGGCGGCACCGGCGGAGTAGCCGGCCAGGTAGATTTCATCGGCCTCCAGCGCCAGCTGCTCGGTGGCGTAGGCAACCGATTTTGCCCACTCCTGCCAGGTGACGTCGAGCAGGTCGCCGGGCCGGGTGCCGTGGCCGGGCAGCAGCAAGGCCAGCACGCGAAAGCCGTTGCGCCGGAACAGTTCGGCCAAGTGGCGCATTGAGTAGGGCGAGTCGGTCAGGCCGTGGATCAGCAGCACGCCGCGCCGATACAGCTTGTGCTGGCCACGCGCAAAACCGGGGGACGGGGTGAGCTCGAAGGGCGTGTTGCCGGCAATGGTCTTCTGCAGCTGGACGGCATCTTCGCCGGAGCGTACGCGCGCGATCATGTCGCGCATCGCGTTGATGTAGTCTGCAAAATCTCCGCTCCCGCCGTGGAAGCGGTTGTTCAGGCGGGACGCGCGGTGGCGCGCCTCCAGCGGCGAGGTGGCTGCGCCCAGATTGCCTTCCAGGTGTTGCATTGACCTCCCTTGTCTGCGTTGGCCGGCGGTGGTTGAATACTGCTGTACAGGGCGCAGTATCTCAGCCGCACAAGAAAATTGGTAGATGTGCGGGCCATGCTAAACTGAAACCAAATGACCGTGCCGTTGTCACGGTCAATATTCGAATCATTGTCAGGACCTACTCATGAAAACGTATCAGGAATTGTTTGAAGGCACCCTGTGGGGGGTGATGCAGTGGACGCAATGGGACGAGATGCGCGAGCGCATCGTCAATGCCGGCGAGTGGTATGTGTATGCGCTGGGCCATGACATGCCCGACCACACCATCTCCGGCGCCAAGCTGACGCTGGCGCTGAGCGAAATGGACGCCTTGCTGCGCAAGGATCACAAGGAAAAATATCTCGGCATCGTGTACGCCGATGACCTGATGTCGCCCACCCTGATCAAGGTGTACGATCCCAACAATCTGGGGTCTTCCTGCGGCAGCAGCGGTCGCAAGATCCTGCCCGGCTGGGTGCTGAGCAAGATGCCGCCGGAGCCCATGGTCAACCCGTATCCGGTGCCGCAGAACCGCATCCGCTGGTGGCAGGAAATCAAGGACAGGCTGGCGGGTCATCACTGATATTCGGGCAGGGCGTACGGTACGGCGGCAGGCGATCATGTGGGTCATTGGAAAGGGGACAAGATGCGTTACTGGTTGATGTCAGTTTTGTTGTTGGCAGCTGCTTTTGCGCAGGCATCGGACTATGCGCGCGAACAGAAATGGGCGGACGAAGTGCTCCCCGGCGTGGTGGTGGGCGATCCGGTCTACCTCGAACAGAAAGACGCGCACAAATTCCTCACCCTGCTGACCGAAGCACCCAAGGCCAAGGCTGCACTGATTCTGGTGCATGGCATCGGCGTGCATCCAGACTGGGGGCTGATCGGCGTGCTGCGCAGCCAGCTGGCCGACCATGGCTACACCACCCTGTCGGTGCAGATGCCCATCCTGGCCAGCGACGCCTCTGCCGACAGTTATCCCGCACTGTTCCCCGAGGCGGACGAGCGCCTGCAGGTGGCAGAACAGTTCCTGCAGGCGAAGGGCTACAAGAAGATCATGCTGGTTTCGCACAGCATGGGTTCGCGCATGAGCCATCACTACCTCAGTGCCCATCCCGGCTCGGCAATTGCGGCGTGGGTGGCGATCGGCATGGGCGCGGATGTCAGCTACGCCAGGATGAAGATGCCGGTGCTGGACCTGTATGGCGACAATGACCTGCCCGTGGTGCTGAACAGCGCCAAAAAACGCGGCGCCAGCCTGAAGGGCAAGGCGAAGTCGCGGCAGCAGGTAGTGCCGCATGCCGACCATTTCTTCGAAGGCCGCGATGCGGAGCTGGTCAAGGCCGTGCAGCAATACCTGCAAGAGAACATCTAGCTTGCATCCCGCCGTCACCGCACTCCGCACGCAGCTGGAGCAGGCGGGGCGCGATTATTTCTGTGATACCTCATTGCCCGCGCCGCTCGCGGCCGTGCGCTTCATCGGGCCCTTTCAGGGCGAGGATGTGGTGTGGCAGCTCAACTTGACCACGCTCGCACAGGCCCGCCGGCATGCGCCGGCGCCATGCCCTTTCATCGAGATCGCTGCGGGCGAGGCGGGCGTGCATGCCATCACCGTGGGGCTGGAGCTTCCGCACATCGACGAGCCGGCCATCCGCAAAGCATCATCATGGTGCGCAAATACAAACGCCTTGCCGTCGGCCGCCTGGAATTCTGCGCGGGCGGCGCCGGCATCTGAGCTTCTGGTTTTTCCCTGCCGGCCTGTCATATTCTTGCGGCAAAAATCCTGTCTTCTTTTCAGCGACGCGCCATGATTTTCTGCAGGGCGCGGGTGTACCATACTCGCGTAGGGCTGAAGAAATCGAGTGAGGAAAAATTATGCATTTCGGGTCGTTTGGCAAGGGCAGTGCAAGATGGCTGAAGTGGGGGCTGCTGCTGTTTGTGGCGGGTGCCTTGCTGGTGGTGGCCGGCTTCCTCACGCGCGCCAAACCGGTGGCCGTAGTCCTCGCCAAAGTGGAGCGCGGCACCGTGGAAGCCAGCGTCAGCAACACGCGCGCCGGCACGGTCAAGGCCTGCCGACGCGCCAAGATGTCGCCGCCCGCCGGCGGTCAAATCTCCGTGCTGCGCGTGAAAAAGGGCCAGCGCGTGAAGAAGGGCGAGATACTGCTTGAGCTGTGGCACAAGGACCTGCATGCGCAGGAAGACCTCGCACAGGATCAGCTGGCCACGGCCAGGAGCCATGCCCGGGAAGCGTGCGCCGTGGCGGAAGTGGCGCAGCGCGATGCCGAGCGATCCAAGCAGTTGCGCGCGCAGGGCTTCATTTCTTCGCAGCAGCTCGACCGCGCGCTGACCGATGCCAGCGCGCGCCAGGCCAGCTGCGATGCCGCACGCAGCGAGATCGAACAGGGTAGCGCCCGCATCGACGTGGCGCGCGCCGGGCTGGAACGCATGACGCTGCGCGCGCCTTTCAATGGCGTCGTGGCCGACATCAGCGGCGAGCTGGGCGAATACGCCACACCGTCCCCACCCGGCATCCCCACGCTGCCCGCCATCGACCTGATCGACGACAGCTGCATGTTCGTCAGCGCCCCCATTGACGAGGTGGATGCCGCCAACGTCAAGGTAGGGCAGCCGGCGCGCATCACCCTGGACGCGATCAAGGGCAAGAGCTTCGCCGGCAAGGTCAAGCGCATCGCCCCCTACGTGCTGGAGCTGGAAAAGCAGGCGCGCACCGTGGAAGTCGAAGTGGAATTTGCCGAACGGCCGAGTGAGGAGAATCTATTGGTCGGCTACAGCGCCGATGTCGAGATCGTGCACAACACCCGCGCCAACGTCCTGCGCATCCCCACCCAGGCGATCCTTGAAGGCAAGCATGTGCTGGTCTATGGCGCCGACGGCAAACTGGAAGACCGCGTGGTCAAGACCGGTCTGTCCAACTGGGAATACAGCGAAGTCACCGATGGGCTGAAGGAGGGCGACCGGATCGTGCTGTCGCTGGATAGGCCGGGTGTGAAGGCCGGGGCGAAGGTGCAACCGGAACAAGTGAAGCCAGCCCAATGATCGGGTCGGTTACGTGCACACACTACGTGGCTCAGTGACGTCTGAAGATTTAACGCGAATGGTTAATCATATGAAAATGGGGCTGCGGGTTTTGGCGTTGTCGCTCTTGATTTTGTCGAATTCATGCCTGTCTGCCGAAGATGGGTTGAGTAGAGTGAATGTGGACGCAAAACGCCAAATGCAGGCCTTGGCTGCTATTAAGCAGGCTTATGGCAAGAGTGGCCATGAATATGATGTGACGCTATTTGTAACTCATCATTTGGAAGAGCTTGATACCAAATACTGGATTAGGGTTGCCGGTAAGCCTCATCCAAGCCCACGGCAAGTTCTTGGTGTACTTGTGTTAATGAACAAATGGAAATCGGATGGGCAGGAAATTTTTGATTTTTCTTTGCCTGGTGATGTCACCCAGTATGTTTTGAGTGTGAAATTTGAGGATGGAATTATTCGCGAAATATCAATGGAAAGTTGAGATCACGCTTTAACCGAGCAGAGACAACAATGATCGAATTTAACCAAGTCAGCCGCAGCTTCACCGTAGGCGACCAGCAGGTGCAGGCGCTGCGCAGTGTCGACCTGAACATTGCAGCGGGCGAATACGTGTCCATCATGGGGCCGTCCGGTTCGGGCAAATCCACGCTGCTCAACCTGATCGGCCTGCTCGACCGCCCCAGTTCCGGCACCTACCGCCTGGATGGCGGCGATGTCACTGCGCTGAATGACGTGCAGCAGGCGAAGGTGCGCAGCGAGAAGATCGGTTTCGTGTTCCAGTCCTTTCATCTGGTGCCGCGCCTGACGGCGGCGATGAACATCGAGTTGCCGATGGTGCTTGCCGGGGTGGACCCGGCTGAGCGCAAGGAGCGCGTGGCGCAACTGGTGGAGAACTACGGCCTGAAGGACCGGGCCGACCACCGGCCAGACCAGCTCTCCGGAGGGCAGCGCCAGCGCGTGGCGATTGCTCGCGCCACCAGCATGCACCCTGCCGTGCTGCTGGCGGATGAGCCGACCGGCAATCTCGACCAGACCACCGGCAAGGAGGTGATGCACCTGCTCGAACAGCTGGTGGAACAGAAAGTCGCGCTGATTCTGGTGACGCACGACCCGCAGCTGGGCGGACGCGCGCAGCGGCAGATCCACATGATGGATGGGCAGATCATTTCCGATTCGCGGGAATCACATTGAAGAACTTCTTTTGTGGTTGTTTCCTGTTACTGGTGCAGAAACATGAAGCTCACTGATACGCTGCAGTTCGCCACCGGCAGCCTGCGCGGCAGCCCGACCCGCACGCTGCTGATGATGCTGGCGATGTCCATCGGCGTGGCGGCGGTGGTGGTGCTCACCGCGCTGGGCGAGGGCGCGCGCCGTTATGTGATCAACCAGTTTTCCTCGCTCGGCACCAACCTGGTGATCGTGTTGCCGGGACGCACGGAGACGGCAGGCCTGGGGCCCGGCATGCTGCTGGGGCAGGTGCCGCGCGAGATCACGCTGGACGATGCGGAAGCCATCCTGCGCAGCCCTGCGGTCAAGCGCATCGCGCCGCTGACGGTGGGCTCGGCCACGCTGTCGCGCGATGCGCTGAACCGCGAGGTGGTGGTGCTCGGCTCGACGGCCGACCTGCTGGAAGTGCGCCATATGGAGATGGGGCTGGGGAAATTCCTGCCTGAGGGGGATATCCGCGAGAGCGCTTCGGTATGCGTGCTGGGCAACCAGATCAGGCGCGAGCTGTTCGGCAACGAACAGGCGATTGGGCAGTGGATCAGGCTGGGCGACCGGCGCTTCCGCGTGATCGGCGTGCTGGCCACGCAGGGCGAATCGATGGGCATGCGCACCGACGAGCTGGTGATCGTGCCGGTGGTGTCCGCACACCAGTTGTTCAATACTTCCGGGCTGTTCCGCGTACTGGTTGAGGCAAAGAGCAGGGAGATGATAGAGCAGGCCAAGCGCGATGCGGAGGAGATCATGTTCCAGCGCCATGGCGGCGAGAAGGACGTGACGGTGATCACGCAGGATGCGGTGCTCGCCACTTTCGATCGCATCCTCACCGCGCTGACCATGGCGGTGGGCGGCATCGCGGCGATCAGCCTGGCGGTGGCCGGCGTGCTGATCATGAACGTGATGCTGATTGCGGTGGCGCAGCGGGTCAAGGAGATCGGCCTGCTCAAGGCGCTGGGCGCGCCCGGCCGGCAGATACGCAACCTGTTCTTCGCCGAAGCGGCGCTGCTTTCCGCTGTCGGCAGTGTGGCAGGGCTGGCACTGGGTTATGCCGGCAGCCTCGTCATCGGCAGGATCTACCCCAGCCTGCCGGTGTCGCCGCCGTGGTGGGCGGTGCTGGCCGCCTGCGGCACGGCGCTGGGTACGGGCATATTGTTCAGCGTGTGGCCGGCGCGGCGCGCGGCGCGGCTGGACCCGGTCGCCGCGCTGGCAGGGAAGTAATGACTAAGGTGGCGACCATTCATTTCGTCATTCCCGCGCAGGCGGGAATCCAGTGCCGTCATTCAATAGGCAGGGCTCTGTGCCGCTACGCGGCGTATGTTCAATTAGCTGGATTCCCGCCTGCGCGGGAATGACACGATATGCTATTCCCCGACCTGGTCAAGCTCACCACCTCCAGCTTCGTCACCTACCGCATGCGCAGCTTCCTCACCGGGCTGGGCATCGCCATCGGCATCACCGCGGTGATCCTGCTCACCTCCATTGGCGAGGGCCTGCACCAGTTCGTGCTGGCTGAGTTCTCGCAGTTCGGCACCAACATCATCACCATCCAGCCGGGCAAGACGCAGACGCAGGGCGGCAATGTCGGCGTGCTCGGCTCGGTGCGTCAGCTCACGCTGGACGATGCGGATGCGCTACGCCACCTGCCCTACATCGAGAACGTCAATCCCAGCGTGATGGGCAATGCCGAAGTGCGCGCCAATGGCAAGACGCGGCGCATCACGGTGTTCGGCGAGGGGCGCGATTTTGCGAACGCGTTCACCATGAAGGTGCAGAGCGGCAGCTTCTGGCCGGACGAGGACAACGAGCAGGCGCGCGCCCTGGTGGTGCTGGGGGCGAAGGTGGCGCAGGAACTGTTTGCCGGGCAGAACCCGCTCGGCAATTACCTGCGCGTCGGCGGCCAGCGCTATCGAGTGATCGGCGTGATGGAGCCGAAAGGGCAGGTGCTGGGGCTGGATCTGGACGACACCGTGTTCATTCCGGCGGCGCGCGCGATGGAGCTGCTCAACCGTTCCGGTCTGATCGAAATACAGGTGAGCTATCGCGCCAGCGCCGACGTGGGCACGGTGCTGCGCCTGATCAGTGAGCGCCTGCAGGAGCGGCATGGGCGCGAAGACTTTACCCTGGTGTCGCAGGAGGAGGCGCTGGAAGTGCTGGGCTCGGTGCTGGATGTGCTCACCTTTGCCGTAGGCGCGCTGGGCGGCATTTCCCTGCTGGTGGGGGCGGTGGGCATCCTCACCATCATGACCATGGCCGTCACCGAACGCACTTCCGAGATAGGACTGCTGCGCGCCCTGGGGGCGCAGGAACGGCAGGTGCTGACCCTGTTTCTGGGTGAAGCCATGCTGCTTTCTGCGGCCGGCGGGCTGGCCGGGCTGGGCTTGGGAATAGGGCTGGCGCAGGGCCTGCACGCCTTGTTCCCGGCCTTGCCGGTGCACACGCCGCTGCTGTTTGCGGTGCTGGCCGAGGCGACGGCCATTCTGATCGGCCTGCTTGCCGGGGTGGCGCCGGCGCGGCGTGCGGCGCGTCTGGATCCGGTGGAGGCACTGCGCACCGAGTAGTTCACGCAGCAAACTTGTTAGTGTTCACACTGTTCGAATCGATATGAAAATCATTTACTACCTGCAGAATCAATCCACCGCCAGTCTCTGGCTGGTGACCTTGCTTGCCTCCATGGCGATGGCGGAGATCATCACCAGCATCATGGGGCTGATCCTGCTCGGGACCGTTACGTCCGACTATGTCCTGACGGCGCTGGTCGTTTCATTTCTGGTTGCGGGCACCATGGCTGCCCTGCTGATCCATTTTTTCAATCGGTTGAAAGAGGGCGACAGGAACCTGCATGAAATCAGTGAAAGCCTGGGACGGAGCGAAGAGAGGGTCAGGCAGGCGCTCGCCGCCTCGCATTCCGCGTTGTGGGATCTCGACCTGAGCACGGGGCAAGTGTACCTGTCCGAGGGATGGTCGCCGTTTCTGTGCGGTGAATTGAAGCCGACCTACACCAGCTACCTGGAGCTGAGCCGGCTGGTGCCGGAAGAGGAGCACCCGATGCTGAGAGCCGCGTTGGTCGATGCCGTGAAAGGGAAGAACAACTCGCAGTACAAGGTGGTGCACAGGGTGCGCAAGCTGGATGGCGATTACATCTGGGTGCAGAGCGAAGGGCAGGTGACCGTGCGCGACAAGAGCGGCTGGGCATTGCGCATGACCGGCATCAACCGGGATATCACCGGCCTGAAGGTGGCCGAGGACAAGATCAGGACGCAATTCGAGGAGATATGCAAGGCCAATGCCCAGCTGCTGGAGGCCAATCACAAGCTGGAACAGGCACAGACCCAGCTGCTGCAATCCGAGAAGATGGCGTCCATCGGCCAGCTGGCGGCAGGCGTGGCGCATGAGATCAACAATCCGGTCGGCTATGTGAACTCCAACTTCGGCACCCTGAAAAAATACCTGACCGACATCTTTGCCATGCTGGACAAATATGAGTCGGTGCTGGCACACGCGCAATGCCCTGCAACTGAGCTCGACGACCTGCGCGAACTGAAAAGAAGGCTCAGGCTGGAGTACCTGCGCAAGGACACGAAGGCACTGCTCGAGGAATCACAGGAAGGACTCGACCGCGTCAAGAAGATCGTGCTGGATCTGAAGGATTTCGCCTATACCGGCGCGGAGGATCACTGGGTGTGGGCAGATGTCCAGCAGATCCTGGAAAGTACGCTGAACGTCGTGTGGAACGAGCTCAAATACAAGTGTGAGGTCAGGAAGGAATACGTGCCTCTGCCCAAGATCCATTGCCTGCCCTCACGCCTCAACCAGGTGTTCATGAACCTGCTGGTGAATGCGGCGCAGGCGATCGAGGAGCGCGGCATCGTGATCATACGTACGGGCCGGGAGGACGACCTGGTGTGGTTTGAGGTGGCAGACTCCGGCATGGGGATAGAGCCGCAATACCTGTCGCGCATCTTTGATCCCTTCTTTACCACCAAACCGGTGGGCAAGGGGACGGGGCTGGGCCTGTCGGTTTCATACAGCATCGTGGAGAAACACCACGGCCGCATTGAAATGTACAGCGAAGTGGGCAAGGGATCGGTATTCCGCGTCTGGCTGCCGATCGAACGCGCGCACGCCAGGGAAGGGCATGGCACTGGCGAGGGCGATGCAAAGGCGAGCGGGCGCCCGGCGGTGGCCGGCATGCATATGTCTCCTGAATGAGTACGGATCGCATCATGTATCGAATCCTGCTGGTGGATGATGAGCCGCATGTGCTCAATGCGCTGCGGCGGGAGCTGCAGGACGAATATGAACTCGAGTTGTTCAGCGATCCGCTTGAGGCGTTGTGGCGTTGCGAGACAACCCTGTTTGATCTGGCGATTGCCGATTACCGGATGCCCGAGATGAACGGCATCCAGTTCCTCAAACAGCTTGGCAGGCTGCAGCCGGATGCTGCGCACGTGGTGCTGAGCGGACACGCAGATGTGAGCGGGCTGGCCAGCGCAATCAATGACACGCACATCTACCGCTTCATCAACAAGCCATGGGCCAAAGCAGAGCTTGCTGCGACGCTCGCGCAGGCACTGCGCTATCGCAAGGCACTGCTGGAAAGCCGTCGCCGGGCTGAAGGCGCGCGCAGCGTCAGCAAGGCGCCAGCAGCGGAGATGGCGAGACGCCACCAGGTACTGGTACTGGGTGAGCAGCCCAATGTGTTGAGCGCAGTGGTGCGCGACCTGACCTCGCGCAGCGCCTTCCAGGACCTGCATATGGCGCTGTTGCAGGAGGCCGATCCCGGATTTTCAGCCAGCTCCATGGACTTTCGCTTCGACGTACATACTGCAACTTCGCCGGGAGAAGCGCTGGACTATGCCCGGCGGGTTGCCTGTGATGTGGTGATCGCCGATTTCCTTTTTCCGGAAATGAGCGGGCTGCAATTTTTCGAGGCTTTCCGCCGTGAGCAGCCGCATGTGTCGCGCATCATTCTGTCGGGCCACACGGACAGGCAGGTGCTGGCCGACGCGCTCAACCGTCTGGAAGTGTTCGGCTGCATCGCCAAGCCCTGGAGAGAGTATGAGCTCAGGAGTCTGGTCGTGCAGGCCGTCATCTACAAGAACCTGGTGCAGGATAATCAGCACCCTGCCGGTGGATAGCGCAGGGTTGAGGGGGCGATCATTTCGCCGGGCCGGGAACGGGTGTATTCTATGGCGCGCCGAGGCTGGCCTGAGGCCCCGTGCACGCACCTCCCGGATCTTCTGCAGACGCGGTTCTCCCTGAATGAAACTACACGATATCAAGTGCGACATCTTCTGTGCGGTGGTCGACAACTACGGCGACATCGGCGTGTGCTGGCGTCTGGCCAGACAGCTGGCCAATGAGCACGGCCTGATGGTGCGTCTATGGGTGGATGACCTGGCCAGCTTCCACAGGCTGTGCGCGGAGCTTGATCCTGCGCTGTCCAGCCAGCATTGCCGCGGGGTGGAAATTCACCACTGGCCCGTGACCTTCCCCGAAGTCGAACCGGCGCACCTGGTGATAGAGTCGTTTGCCTGCGAGCTGCCGGAACGCTACGTGCTGGCCATGGCGGCGCTGCCACAGAAACCGGTTTGGCTCAATCTGGAATACCTCAGCGCCGAGGACTGGGTGGAGGGCTGCCATGGCCTGCCGTCGCCGCATCCGCGCCTGCCGCTGGTGAAGTATTTCTTCTTTCCGGGTTTTAGCCAAAAGACCGGCGGCCTGCTGCTGGAGCGCGATCTGCTGGCCCGGCGCGACGCCTTCCTGGCAGATGCCGATGCGCAGCAGCGCTACTGGCACGCACTCCAAGTGCCTGCGCGCCGGCCGGGCGAGCTGCGCGTGTCCCTGTTCAGCTACGAAAACCCGGCCATAGCGGAACTGCTCGCCGCCTGGGCGGAAGGCCCCGCTCCGGTGACCTGCCTGGTGCCGGTGGGGCGCCCCGTGCCGCAGGTGGCGGCATTTTTCGGCCTCTCTCAGCTGGCGGCGGGCGACGTGCAGGAGCGGGGCAGCCTGCGCGTGCAGATGCTGCCGTTTGTGGAACAGGAGCGCTACGACGAGCTGCTGTGGGCCTGCGACATCAACTTCGTGCGCGGCGAGGATTCCTTCGTGCGCGCCCAATGGGCGGGCAAGCCCTTCGTCTGGCACATCTACCCTCAGCATGACGGCGTGCACGTGCACAAGCTGCATGCCTTCCTCGATCTGTATGGCGCCGGCTTGCCGGCCGACTGTGCCCAAGCCGTGCGCGGCCTGTGGGACTGCTGGAACGGGGAGGCGGGCGCGGAGCAGGCGGCCCGGCACTGGAGCCGGTTCCGCGACTGCCAGCCCATCCTGCTGGCGTACGGCAGCGACTGGGTGGCGCGCCTGGCCGCCAGCAATCTCGCATTGAATTTGCTGGATTTTTTCAGGGAATTTGGTAAAATGCGCCCCTTTGAAATTTGAAGCAGGAAGAGAAGACATGAAAATTGCACAAGAATTGCGCGCCGGTAACGTGGTGATGGTCAATGGCCAACCGCTGGTGGTGCAGAAAGCGGAATACAGCCGTTCCGGTCGCAGCGGTTCGGTGGTGAAGTTCAAGTTCAAGAACCTGTTGACCGATGCGCCCAGCGAAGCGATCTACAGCGCCGACGACAAGTTCGACCAGATCATCCTCGAGCGCAAGGAATGCACCTATTCCTATTTTGCTGACCCGATGTACGTGTTCATGGACACCGAGTACAACCAGTACGAAGTGGAGAAGGACAACATGGGCGACGCCATCAACTACATCGAAGACGGCATGCCCTGCGAAGTGGTGTTCTACAACGACAAGGCGATTTCGGTTGAAATGCCCAACACCATCGTGCGTGAAGTGATCTACACCGAGCCAGCCGTACGCGGCGACACTTCCGGCAAGGTGATGAAGCCGGCCAAACTGAAGACCGGTTTTGAACTGCCGGTTGCCGCCTTCATCGAAATCGGCGACAAGATCGAGATCGACACCCGCACCAACGAGTTCAAGAAGCGCGCGACTGCTTAAGGAACACGGGAAGTGCAATGAAAAAGAGCCGCTGCAAGCGGCTCTTTTCTTTTGGGGCTTGGCTGCGCCTTACTTCAGCGCTTCCAGGCTGTACATCACGGACAGGCGGTGCGTCTCGCCGGGTTTGACCGTGACCAGGTTGTCGAAGGCGTTGCCGCTTTCCACGCACACCATGCCGCGGTAGCCGTTCTCGCCGAAGTCGCCCATCTTGTCCGCTTTCTCGACCCACGGGTTCCATACCACGGTGGACTGGCTGCCCTGCTTGGCGATGCGGATCGCACGCTTCAGGCCGCGGTCCTCGATTACGCAGTCGGCGCCGGTGTTGACGTAGACGCGGTCCACTTCGCTTTCGATCACGATGCCGTCCTTTTGCGTGCGGCGCGCGGTCTCTCCCACCTTGTCCAGGTATTCGCAGTCTTCCAGGCCGCGGATGGTCATCTGCGCCACGTCGCTGATATGGAAGTAGGTGTGCAGCGCTTCGCCCAGCACGAAGGGCTGGCTGCCCTTGTTCTGCGTCACCAGGTCCACGCGCAGGTTCTTGCCCACGGTGACTTCCACCTGTGCGCTGGAAGGATGCGGCCACTGCGCGCGGGTGGCGTCGGTCTCGACCAGGCCGAAGCGGATGAAGGTGGCGCCGTCAGGCAGGCCCTTGCTTTCCAGCACTTCCCACATCACGGTGCGGGCGTAGCCGTGGCCGGGCAGCTTGGCATCGGTCGCGTGCGGGCCGAACCAGGGCCAGCAGATCGGCACGCCGCCGCGGATGGACTTGCCGGGAGCGAATTTGGCGAATTTGGACAGCCAGATGACCGGCTGTTCCTCGTGCGGCTGATAGGTCATCACATGCGCGCCCTGCAGGGCGATGCTGGCCTTGGCGTGGGCGTTGTGGATCTCGGCCACGATCAGGCCGCCGGGGATTTCCACGAAACCGAGTTGTTTGTCGATGCTGAAGCGCTGATTGAGTTCTGCGAGAGTCATGACGGTATCCTGAATGTTGGAAGCGGTATTTTCGCCGCAAATCCGAATGTGTGCATGGGATTTTTCGGGCGCCTGCACTGTCTATAATGGCGCATCGTGGCCGGGGGCTTGAAATCGGCGCTGTTTGCCCCCACCTGCATGTTGCAGAATTGCAGTAACCGCAGTTCCCCTTTTTGACGGAGACAATGAATGAAACGGATTTTCCTGTTTATCCTGACGAATCTTGCCGTGCTGGTCGTGATCAACATCACCCTGCGCCTGCTCGGCGTGGACCATTACCTGGATCGCAGCGGCGCCATCAACTTCAACGCCTTGCTGGTCCTTTCCATGGTGATCGGTTTTTCCGGCGCAATCTTCTCCCTGCTGATCTCCAAGTGGTCGGCCAAGAACATGGTGAACGCCCAGGTCATCACCAACCCCATCGATCCCACCGAACGCTGGCTGGTGGACACCGTGGCACGCCAGGCGCAGGCGGCCGGCATCGGCATGCCGGAAGTGGCGATCTATGACGCGCCCGACGTCAATGCCTTTGCCACCGGCTGGAACCGCAACAGCGCCCTGGTTGCCGTGAGCACCGGCCTGCTGCACAACATGACCCGCGACGAGGCCGAAGCGGTGCTGGGCCATGAGATCAGCCATGTGGCCAACGGCGACATGGTGACCATGGCCCTCATCCAGGGCGTGGTGAACACCTTTGTGATCTTCTTTGCCAAGCTGTTCGGTATCCTGGTCGACCGCGTCCTGCTCAAGAACGACGAACGCAACGGCCCCGGCATCGGCGCCTTTGTCGCCGAGATCGTGGCGCAGCTGGTGCTGGGCATACTGGCCAGCATCATCGTGATGTGGTTCTCGCGCCAGCGCGAATTCCGCGCCGATGCGGGCGGTGCCAACCTGGCCGGGCGCTTCAAGATGATCGCCGCGCTGGAAAAGCTCAAGGCCAACCACGAACAGACCGCGCTGCCGGAGAAGATGGCGGCCTTCGGCATCTCGGGTGGCAAGGGCATTTCGCGCCTGTTCATGACCCATCCCCCGCTGGAAGAGCGCATCGAGGCGCTGCGTTCGGCACAGTCCTGACAGACCGGGCATCGGCAACCAGGGCCACTGTATGATTACAGTGGCCTTTTTGTTTGGGGCGCGCCTGTGGATAATGGTGCAAGCCGCAGAGCGAGCCGCGAGCGTACTCGGCTGTGAATGGGGTCAGGCTGACACCAGGGATTGCTATAGTGACGCCAGCCAGTGCACAAGGGCTGGCCGATTACGCGCTGACCCTGATCGAAGGAGAAGAACTCATGTTTACAATGGAAGTGCCCTATGTCCCGGCGCAGGAAACGCCTATCGTGCTGGCCCAGGCCGGTACGGCGGCAGCACCTCCCCAGCCCGATTTCATTTTAAATAGTTGTCAGGAAACCCAAAGCACGGGTTCGTCAACATCGGCAGTACGCGGGGTCGATCCTGGCACTGCGCTTGCAAATGCGTTGAGTTATATTGCTGGCAAGGATGTCGCGCCCGACTTGTCCGTAATCAAAAACATCACGCTGCTGGAAGGCCCCAAGCACGGTGAATTGGTTGCCGGAACGTCAACATCTGGAAGGACCGCCTATCGTTACGACCCCATCCCCGAGTATGTCGGCGACGACCGTGCGGTGTTTATGGCCGAGTTCAAAGGCAAACACTACAAGATCGTGGTGAACCTGAAAGTTTCCATTGTCGTTGATTACAATTCGCCGCTGTGCCCGGCGAATCCCTATAAACTCATCAAGGTCACGAAACCTTCCTCCGGCTCGACCGGAATTGACTCTGGCGTGGGCAACGGCATCAGCCTGAGCACGCTTTCCGTCACCTTTGCTGACCTAACCGGCGCCGCCCTCGGCCCAACCACCGGCACCACCATCACCTTCGACACCAACGCCGCCGGCAACGGCTGGTTCATCGACAGTGTGGTAGGGCGGGTTACACCCGCCATTTCTTGAATGCAATCGGCGGGTGTAACCCGCCCTACCACTGTATGGTTACAGTGGCCTTTTTGTTTGGGGCGCGGCTGTGGATAATGGTGCAAGCCCGCAGAGCGCGCCGCGAGCGTGCTCGGCTGTGAATGTGGTCAGGCTGACACCAGGGATTGCTATAGTGACGCCAGCCAGTGCACAAGGGCTGGCCGATTACGCGCTGACCCTGATCGAAGGAGAAGAACTCATGTTTACAATGGAAGT
>DATDDN010000061.1:0-11853 GCA_036523795.1 Gallionellaceae bacterium
GGCGCCTATATCGGCCTTGCGTCCATGCGAAAAATAATCGGTCGCACCGCGATGGAAGGTCTTGTCCGGATCGGGGGTGAACAGCAACTTCGTTCTCCCGCTCGATGCGCGGGCGAGGTCGCTGCGCTGCTCGATGATTGCGTCGAGCAACTGGCGGTAATGGCCGGTGATGTTCTTGACGTAGGGCGCTTCCTTGTAGCGCCCCTCGATCTTGAAGCTGCGCACCCCGGCCGCGATCAGCGCGCGCAAGTTGGCGCTCTGGTTGTTGTCCTTTACCGAGAGCAAATGCTTCTCGAAGGCATACACGCGCCCCGCGTCATCCTGCAGGGTGTAGGGCAGGCGGCAGGCCTGCGAGCAGTCGCCGCGGTTGGCGCTGCGTCCGGTGTGGGCATGGCTGATGTAGCACTGGCCGGAATAGGCCACGCACAGCGCACCGTGGATGAAGTGTTCCAGCACCGTGTCCTGCGGCACTGCGGCGCGCACGGCGGCGATTTCCTGAATGGTGAGTTCGCGCGCCAGCACGATCTGCGAGAAGCCGACATCAGCGAGGAACCTGGCTTTCTCCGGGGTGCGGATGTCGCACTGGGTGGAGGCGTGCAGTGCGATCGGCGGCAGGTCGAGTTGCAGCAAGCCCATGTCCTGCACGATCAGGGCATCCACCCCGGCGTTGTAGCAGTCGTGCACCATCTGGCGTGCGCCTTCCAGCTCGCTGTCGTGCAGGATGGTGTTGAGGGTCACGAAAATCTGCGCATGGTAGCGGTGGGCGAATTCCACCAGCGCGGCGATTTCACTCAGTCTGTTGCCGGCCTTGTCGCGTGCGCCGAACGCCGGGCCACCGATATACACCGCATCGGCACCGTGCAGGATGGCCTCGCGGCCGATCTCCGCGGTCTTGGCGGGGGCGAGCAGTTCCAGGCGCTGGTTGGGGGTGGACATGGTGCTCACTTGCGGCGATAGGTGACGAAATGATAATCCAGCGGCTGCGGCTCGCTCTGGCTGCGCACGTCGCGCGCCACCTCCTGCCAGTCGTTGCGCACCAGCGCCGGGAAGTGCGCATCGCCCTCTACCTCCTGCTGGATCTCGGTGATGTACAGCGTGTGCACCAGCGGCAATGCCTGCGCATACAGCTCGGCGCCGCCGACGATGAAGATCTCGCTGTCGCCGGCGCAGGCGGCGATGGCCTGCTGCAGCGAATTCACCACGATGCAGCCGTCGATCATGAGGCCGGCATTGCGCGACACCACCACCGTGGTGCGCCCCGGCAACGGCTTGCCGATCGAGTCGTAGGTCTTGCGCCCCATGATCATGTGGTGGCCCATGGTCAGCGCCTTGAAATGCTTGAGGTCTTCCGGGCAGCGCCAGGGCAGGGTGTTGTTGACGCCTATGGTGCGGTTCTTCGCCATGGCGACGATGAGGGAAATGTTTTGCTGTGACATGAGTATGGGGTTCCGGTTTACCAGTGCAGGGTGCGCATGCGCGCGGTCTTCTTGGTCTGGTGAGATTGCATGCGTGCCACCAGATGATCCAGCACGTCGATGGCGTCGAGCACGAAGGGGCCCTTGTTGAGCATGATGCATTCGGCGCGTTCGGCCATGGCCGCATCGGTGACTTCCGCACGCGTGGGGATGTTCTGCTTGACCAGGCTTTCCAGCACCTGCGTGGCCCAGATCACCGGCACGTGCGCCGCTTCGCACAGCCACATGATTTCTTCCTGGGTCTCGGCCAGCTTCTCGTAGCCCACCTCCACCGCCAGGTCGCCGCGCGCAATCATCACGCCAAAGGGGTGGCGTCCGGCGCCGCGCACGATGATCTCCGGCAGGTTGCTCAGCGCCAGCCGCGTCTCGATCTTGGCGATGATGCCGATCCTGTTCGCGCGATGTCCATCGAGCGCGGCCAGCAGTTGCTCCATGTCCTCGGCGGACTGCACGAAAGAGTAGCCGACGATGTCGGCATGCCTCACCACACAGGCGAGATCGGCGCGGTCCTTCTCGGTGAGCGCCGGCAGTTGCAGGTCGGTGTCGGGGAAATTCAGCCCCTTCTCCGGCCCCAGCCTGGCGCCCAGCTCGCGCGCATGGGTGATGCGCAGCAGGGCGCCATCTTCGTTGAGCGCTTCCACCACCGCGCCGATATGGCCGTCGTCGATCAGCACGCGCTGGCCCGCTTGCAGGCTGTCGAATACCGCGGGCTGTGCGCAGGCGATGTGGGCGGGAATGATGCTGTTGTCCGCCTCGTCGAGTTCGGCCGGCTCGCCCGGCGTGTCGGCGCGCGTGAGCTGCAGCGCGTCGCCCGGCTTCAGCACGATGGGCAGCGGCACCGGCTGGACCGCACCGAGCGCGGACTCGAACACGGGGTGGCGTTTCTTCGGGTGAGGGAAGTGGTGCAGCAGCGTACCTTCTTCGAGATAGGCGCTGCTGTCGCACGTCGCCAGCAGTTCGCTGGCGGAGACGACCTCTGCGATCACCAGCGTGGCGCGCTTGTCGCGCAGGTCGTTGAACTCGATGTGGTCGCCCGGGCCGATGCGGCGGAACCAGTCTTCTTCGACGCTCAGCCGCGCGGGCACCGGCCGTCCCAGCCCGTCCTTGCTGGGCGCGCGGCCGGGCTGCCCGCTGCAGTCGAGGATCACGCGGCAGGGCTCCAGCATGGCGCCGCGTTCATCGCGTTTGGGCTTGATGTGGATGATTTCGTTGCCGCTGCCCAGCGTGCCGGTGCGCAGCTTGGGGCCGGCCAGGTCCATCAGCACCTTGCACGAACGTCCCGTTTCCTTGGCGGCCAGGCGCACGTAGGCTGCCATCTGCTGCCAGGCCGCGGCCGTGTCGTGCGCGCAGTTGATACGTGCACAGTCCATGCCGCGCGCCACCAGTGCCTTGACCAGGGCGTAGTCGCTGGCGGCCTCGCTGGGCAGCGTGACCATGATGCGCACCGCGCGATGCGCCGGCGGATTGCCGAACAGGTCGCTGGTGTTCTGCTGCAGTTGCTGGCTGTTGGCGCTGAAGGCGAGCGCAGTGTGGTGGATGGCAGCGGGCTCAGGCACCTGGCCGGCGAGTGCGCCGAGGGCGTGGATCACCGCATCGAGGTTGGCCAGCACGTGGCACTCGGTGCGGCCCAGCGAAGACAGGCCGAGCGCGGCCAGCTGCTCCTGGTAGTGGCGCAGGTCATGGCGGCGCAACCCGATGTAGGCGGCCATGTTCTTCGCGGATTCGACAAACTCGCGCTTGTGGATGTAGGGCTTCCATTCCTCCATGCACAGCTTCTGCGTGCTGAGCGTCTCCTCGCGCACCTGCTGCAGGTGTGCCAGCAACTGAGCGAGTGAGTGCGGCTTGGCCGAGTGCGGCTCGGGCTTGTTGCCGGCGGAGGAATGGGCGGTGGTCATTGCGGCGTGGCGATTGCGGCCCTGTCAGATCGCCACCGGCGCCTTGATGGCGGGGTGCGGGTCGTAGCCTTCCAGGGTGAAGTCTTCGTACTTGAAGCCGAAGATGTCGTTCACCGCCGGGTTGATCTTCATCGTCGGCAAGGCGCGCGGCTCGCGCGACAGCTGCAGCGCGGTCTGCTCCATGTGGTTGGAGTACAGGTGCGCATCGCCGAAGGTGTGCACGAAGTCGCCGGCCTGCAGCCCGCACACCTGCGCCATCATCATGGTGAGCAAGGCGTAGGAAGCGATGTTAAACGGCACGCCCAGGAAGATGTCCGCACTGCGCTGATACAGCTGGCACGACAGCTTGCCGTCCGCCACGTAGAACTGGAAGAAGGCATGGCAGGGCGCCAGCGCCATCTTGTCCAGATCGCCCACATTCCAGGCAGAAACGATGATGCGGCGCGAATCCGGATTGTTCCTGATCTGCTCCACCGCGATCTTGATCTGGTCGATCACGCGGCCGTCCACCGCCTGCCACGAGCGCCACTGCTTGCCGTACACCGGGCCGAGCTCGCCCTGTTCGTTGGCCCACTCGTCCCAGATCGACACACCGTTGTCCTTGAGGTACTTGATGTTGGTGCTGCCCTGCAGGAACCACAACAGCTCATGGATGATGGATTTCAGGTGGCACTTCTTGGTGGTGACCAGCGGGAAACCTTGCGCCAGATCGAAGCGCATCTGGTAGCCGAATACGCTGGTGGTGCCGGTGCCGGTGCGGTCGGATTTCTTGGTGCCGTGGTCGAGCACGTGCTGCATCAGGTCGAGGTACTGTCGCATGGTGGAATCGGGCTGCTGGAATGAGTCAATATTGGGGATAATTACAGGCAATATCGTAGCATATCGGGGCCCGGCTCAGGCCCGGCGCCAACCCAACCGACCGAGACCACATGGCCACACGCATCTGCTTCATCCGCCACGGCGAGACCGCCTGGAATGCCGAGAAACGCATCCAGGGACAAACCGACATCCCGCTCAATGAGCATGGCCGCGACCAGGCCCGCATGATGGCTGCCAACGCGGCGCAATACGCATTCTCTGCCATCTGCAGCAGCGACCTGCAACGCGCCGTGGAAACCGCGCAGTGCCTGGCCGCCGGGCGCGGCCTCAACGTGCACACCACACCGCTGCTGCGCGAGCGCCACTTCGGCGAATTCCAGGGGCTCACCGGGGCGGAGGCCGCCGCGCGCGACCCCGCCGCCTATGCGCGCTACAAGGCGCGTGATCTGGACTATGACTTCGCCACGGGGGAGAGCCTGCAACAACTGGCCACGCGGGTGCAGGCTGCAGTGGCGCAGCTGCTGGCGCAATACCCGGGGCAGACCATCGCGGTGGTGTGCCATGCCGGCGTGCTGGATGTGCTGTACCGCCTGGCCACCAACCGCCCCCTGCACACCCCGCGTAATTTTGATCTGCCCAACTGCGCGCTCAACTGGTTCCGCTTCGATGCGCAGGGCTGGCATCTGGAAGCATGGGACGACCATCACTACCTGCCCAGCGTGCAGCTTGAGTCGGTGGAGTAACGCCTGGCTCAAAGGCGAAACCTTTCAGCACCTACCACACCTCTAACCGCACAAAAATAGCGGTGGCTTGTGAAGCGAGAGTCAAGGAAACGGCTCTCGTGCTTGCAGCGCTATGCCTATTGAATAAAAAAGAAAATTTGATTTCTCTATGCGTGGTGCTCGCGTAATATTAATCCCACTGCATGTGTGGGATTGGCGTGAATCAGAACAAGCTCTCGAACAGTGAAAACAGGAACATTGTTACCAACGAGATATTTCTGGAACGCCATTGCTAGAGGCGCTGATTTCGGATGAGAGGTTGGGGGCAGTAAGTCATTCTGATGTGATCACATCAAGTAAGACTATATGATTCAGAAGGAAGCAATCTAATTAATTGGGAATTAGGGGACACAAGTGAGCGGTGAAACTAGTGCAATTGCAGAAATGGCCAACAAAGTTTCAAAGGATATCTTTAAGTGGTTTAAATGGGAGCGCATTACACTTCTAGATCAAAATTTCGATTGCAGGAAGCAAGATAAGCATGCGCCAACGAAGCAGCAAACTCATACTCATCCAGTCGATGTCGTATTCAAGTATAACGACCCATATTTGGACGACCCTGTTCTTCTCAATACTGATCTCAAGAGTTACAGCCAGAAATCAATAACGTCTACCAATATCCGAAGCGCCTTAAAGTCGTTAGCTCAGACTATTGACTGCTCGCGAATCAGCGAAGAATGGCGTAATCGGTATGACACGACGGGAACAGCAGAAGTACGAGGCCTGCTTTTTGTCTACAACCATGATGCAGAATGGGATAGGGATTTCGCCAGCTTATTGCTCCCCACCAAAAAGAAGGGAAATGATGACGATGAAAAAGGCCTGAATGCCCATTCGCTACCTTTAGAAGCCGGGCAACTCATTCACATCGTTGAACCACGCACTATTGCCTTTATGACCACAGTCATTGCTGATGCACAGCGCTTACACGCCGAAGGCTCATTTCCTGCTAAGAATTACTATTTCTTTTATCCTGACTTGAAACTCCACAAGGCACGTGGAGATAAATATGCAAGGCCTGCAACAATAGAAATGATTTGTGGCCCCTTTCTAATAATTGAGCATGACGAAATTAAGAAGCACGATGAGATAACCGGAAACACCGAGATTACCTATCAACCGGGCTTTGTCATTTTCTATAACCGTCCTGGTAATTCACATCTGGAATTCATGTATCTTTTTGATGTGCTTTCAACGTACCAGATAATTGACGGCACCAACAAATTGCGCATCAGGGTCGCACACCACTCCCCAAATAAAGACATTCAAAGCCACTTCAAGCGTGCAATCGAAATGTACGTTCATGATTGGGGCTTTGACGAGTACAAGAAAAATCGACTAGAAGGAATTGAGCTAGAAATTATTTCGATTCAGAAAACAGCCTATTCGCAAGTGGATATTGGATGGGAAAGGAAAGCCCGATGAAAATTGGAAGTATCTACAGTGCTAGCGACAAGGCCCTTTTTGACGCATTGAATCAAACCACCGTAACCAGCGCTGATTTGCGTCAGTTATTTCTTACACACGGTATGATTATCTCTCGAGCCACACCAAGAAGAGAGCTGGCAGCTCATTTCTCTCGCCTCGTTCATGATTACGAAGATTTTCAGTCTTTGGCAAAACTATTTGACACCGGCCAAAGACGTGAGCGTCTTGCATCATTTCGGGTGGAGTCCACTGCTCAACTTGCGGATTTCGAAACAGCCGCCCTCGCAATTGCTCAGCAGTTAAAAGGCGACGATGCCGCAAGTGTTAGCGCCAACGATGACGGCTCACTAAAGATCGCTGTTCGCTACAAAACTTTCCATTTCAACAAGAGTGAATTCCGACAAATAGAAATTAGAGATGCAGTCATCTCAATTGAGCAGGAAGGGAGCTCATTTGTAATTAGAGGTCCCCAAAATGACAAGGTCGACGAGATTTGCCGTTCATTGTTGACTGCGATAGAGAAAAATGTGGGTAAATCACTCGACGTGTCTGAAATCAGTCTTGAACAATTTTCTAAGCCAGAACAACGAACCTTGTTCTTTGTCGAGCTAATAAATTTGATACAGAACTACAAGAAGTATGACGTGACAGATGTTTTTGTCTACAAACCAAAAACTGAAAAACTAGATCAAGAAAATAGTGAGGTCTCAGATGAAGATGAAGATGAAGTTAATCTGGGCGTTCACATCACACGTGCATCACTTAAAGGTGAAGGCGTTTTGGAATCACAGGAGATGGCCACTCTAATCAATCGAGGTTTCTACATTTCTAAGATTGTGTGGCAAGCAAAAAGAGCTAGCGAAATTGACTCAGATATTTATGAGTTCGAAGCTCAGTTTTCAGAGCCCGAGTCATGCACACGCTTCTCCTATCTTGTTCGAGGCCATTATAAATATCAGGGCGATCAGCAGTACAACAGCACGCGGAACCAACTATCTAGCAATGAAGATATCGAACTTAGCAAAGCTCTTGAAGCAGCAGCGAGAGCTAGCCTAAGAAAGCTAAAAGATGCCGCGGAGGCCGTAAATGACTAGAACGAAATGGTTGGCATTGTCGCTTGGTCACTCAATGTCGGAAATCGTAGGTCTATTAGAGAAACAACAATTCTTTCGAGGTAAAGCATCTGGGCTTGAGCTAATCGATGTCCAGCGAAATAGAATTCGCGGGAAATTCATAGAAGAAATAGTTACGAACGAACTTGTAATTGACCCCTTCGGAGAGGAAATTCTGAACAAGGTTCGGAGATATTCAATTTTTGAGTTCCAAATTACTCCTCTTGCGAAAAAGCAGTTTCTAATTCGTATAAATAACCCCCCAAGATCTCTAAAGAACTTTATCGGAATCCTGTCTGATGCATTTGGATTCGGGTTTGCCATTGAGTCACCTAGCATCGACATCATTGCAATGCTTCAGTACCTCCGTAAGTTAGGTAGCATCAAGCGATTGACGATAAGGAAAGTTCGCATGGCGAATATCGCTCTAAGTGGCTCATCGATTGCAAAGATTGAAGTTGTTTCTGATGTCGATGCCTATCAAGATTTGCAGAAAAGTATGGATATAAAGAAAGCTACCCTCGAGCGTGCAACTGTTGTGTTCAAAGATGAAGGCATGACTGGTGAAATTGAGCTAGTGTCAACTGGTGTAATTTCCGGCGACATAGATGTCTTAGATCGGCTAATGCCTGCGTTCCAAGCATATTTCAGCTAACGACAATCGAAGACAATATCTAAGTGTGACATAGCATTCCGGTATTATTTCTTGGCAAAGTAATATGAGCTAGCATCAAAATGCTCCCCGCAAAAAAGCCCGGCATCGCCGGGCTTTTTCTTTCGTGCTGCAACAGCCTTAATCCGTTCGCTCAGTGCTTCTTCTTCGGTGAGTACAGGTCGGTGATGGTGCCTTCCGCCATCTCGGCGGCGAAGCACAGGGTTTCCGACAGGGTGGGGTGTGGGTGGATGGTGAGGCCGATGTCTTCCATGTCGGCGCCCATCTCCAGGGCCAGCACGCCTTCGGCGATCAGCTCGCCGGCATTCACGCCGACGATGCCCATGCCGAGGATGCGGCGCGATTCCGGATCGAGCAGCACCTTGGTGGCGCCTTCTTCACGCGCGATGGAGAGGGCGCGGCCGGAGGCCGCCCAGGGGAAGGAGGCTTTTTCGTAGGCGATGCCCTGCGCCTTGGCCTGGGTTTCGGTGAGGCCCATCCAGGCCACTTCGGGGTCGGTGTAGGCGACGGAAGGAATGGTGAGCGGCTCGAAGAAGGCCTTGTGGCCGGCGATGTTCTCGGCGGCCACTTTGCCTTCGTGCACGGCTTTGTGTGCCAGCATGGGGTCGCCCACGATGTCGCCGATGGCGAAGATGTGCGGCACGTTGGTGCGCATCTGTTTATCCACTGGGATGAAACCACGCTCATTGACGATGAGGCCGGCAGCTTCGGCGTTGATCTCGCGGCCGTTGGGGCGGCGGCCGACGGCCATCAGCACCTTGTCGTACAGCTGCGGCTCGGCCGGAGCTTGCTCGCCTTCGAAGCTGACCTTGAGGCCGGCCTTGGTGGCCTCGATCTTGGTGACCTTGGTCTTCAGCATGATGGCTTCATAGCGCTTGGCGACGCGGGTGTGCAGCGGCTTGACCATGTCCTTGTCGGCGCCGGGCATCAGCTGGTCCATCAGCTCGACCACGCTGATCTTGGCGCCCAGGGCGTCGTACACGGTGGCCATTTCCAGGCCGATGATGCCGCCGCCGATGACCAGCATGCGCTTGGGTACGTCGGCCAGCGCCAGTGCGCCGGTGGAATCGATGATGCGCGGATCGTCATAGGGGAAGCCGGGGATGCGTGCCACGCTGGAGCCGGCGGCGACGATGCAGTTGTCGAAGGTGACGACTTTCTTGCCTTCGGCGGTGTCCACTTCCAGGCTGTTGGGCGAGCTGAAGTTCGCCACGCCGCGCACGACTTGCACCTTGCGCTGTTTGGCCAGGCCGGCGAGGCCGCCGGTGAGCTTGCCGATCACGCTTTCTTTCCAGCCGCGAATCTTGTCGATGTCGATCTTGGGTTTGCTGAAGGTGACGCCGTGATGCGCCACTTCTTCTGCTTCGTTGATGACCTTGGCGGTATGCAGCAGCGCCTTGGACGGGATGCAGCCGACGTTGAGGCAGACGCCGCCGAGGCTAGCGTGCTTCTCGATCAGCACCACCTGCTTGCCCAGGTCAGCCGCGCGGAAGGCGGCGGTGTAGCCGCCGGGGCCGGCGCCCAGCACCACCACTTCGGCGTGGATGTCGCCCTTGGCGACTTTGGCGGCAGGGGTGGGGGCAACCGCGGGGGCGGCGGCTTGCGGGGCAGCGGCCGGCTGCGGTGCTGCAGCAGGCGCGGGGGCTGGCGCTGCGGCTGCGCCAGCGGCTTCCAGTGTGAGGATCACGCTGCCTTCGGAGACCTTGTCGCCCACTTTGACTTTCATCTCTTTCACGGTGCCGGCCACGGTGGTGGGCACGTCCATGGTGGCCTTGTCGGTTTCCAGGGTGATCAGTGATTGCTCGGCGGCGACGCTTTCGCCAGCCTTGACCTGGACTTCGATCACTGCCACATCCTTGAAGTTGCCGATGTCAGGAACCTTGATTTCGATGATGTTGCTCATGTGTTCTCCGTTTGTATTCCGCTGTTCTGTTCCCCTCTCCCTTGATGGGAGAGGGCCAGGGTGAGGGTGACGTTTTGCAGCCCCTCACCCCAACCCTCTCCCGCACAGGGGAGAGGGAGTGTGTTGTGTTATTTCCGCACCTGCCCGTTGCCGAGCACGATGAATTTTTGCGAGGTCAGCCCTTCCAGGCCAACCGGGCCGCGTGCGTGGATCTTGTCGGTGGAAATGCCGATCTCCGCGCCGAGACCGTATTCAAAGCCGTCGGCAAAGCGGGTGGAGGTGTTGACCATCACCGAGCTGGAATCCACCACGCGCAGGAAGTGCATGGCCTTGCTGTAGTTCTCTGTCACGATGCAGTCAGTGTGCTGCGAGCCATAGGTGCTGACGTGCTCGATGGCGGCCGCCATGTCGGCCACCACGCGCACGCTCAGGATGGGGGCGAGGTATTCGGTGTTCCAGTCCTCTTCGGTGGCGACTTTCATTTCCTTCACTAGCTTGCGCGCGGCCTCGTCGCCGCGCAGCTCGACACCTTTTTCCAGGTAGATCTTGCACAGGCGCGGCAGCACTTCCGCCGCCACGCCCTGCGCCACCAGCAGCGTCTCCATGGCGTTGCACACGCCGTAGCGGTGGGTCTTGGCGTTGTCGGCGATGCGGATGGCCTTTTCCAGATCGGCTTCGTCGTCGATGTACACATGGCACACGCCGTGCAGATGCTTGATCACAGGAATGCGCGCATCGGCCGAGACGCGCTCGATCAGGCTCTTGCCGCCGCGCGGCACGATCACGTCCACGTAGTCCTTCATGGTGATGAGCTCGCCTACGGCGGCGCGGTCGGTGACGTTCACCACCTGCACGGCATCAGCCGGCAGCCCGGCGGCGCGCAGGCCAGCATGCACGCAGGCAGCGATGGCTTGGTTGGAGTGGATGGCCTCGGAGCCGCCGCGCAGGATGGCGGCATTGCCGGATTTGAGGCACAGGCCGGCGGCGTCGGCGGTGACGTTGGGGCGTGACTCGTAAATGATGCCGATCACGCCCAGCGGCACGCGCATCTTGCCCACCTGGATGCCCGAGGGGCGAAACTTCAAGTCTTCGATTTCGCCCACCGGGTCGGGCAGCTGGGCGATCTGGCGCAGGCCTTCGGCCATGCCGTTGATGGTCTTGTCGCTCAGTGTGAGGCGGTCGATCGAAGCGGCGTCCAGCCCGTGCGCGTGGGCGGAGGCTATGTCCTTGGCGTTGGCGGCCTGCAGTTCGGCGCGGCTGGCCAGAATCGCGTCGGCAATGGCTTCCAGCGCGCGATTCTTGGTGGCGGTTTCGGCCAGCGCGATGACGCGTGAAGCGGCCCGTGCCTGCCGGCCCACCTGCTGCATGTAGGTCTTGATGTTGTCCATCGCACTTCTCTGTATTTGGGTGAGTCGCGCATTTTACCGCAAGCGGGGTGATAAAATGCGCGGCTTGTAAATAACCAACCGTTCGCGGTGAGCATTTTTTGTTCAGATCCGGCTTTGTGTCGCGCTCAGCATTAGCCCCGTTTCCCTGCGGAGCCATGGGGTCATTGTAGGAGCACGCCTTGCGTGCGATCGCGGCTAACAGCCGCTCCTACAAAGGCATTGCGGCCACCAATGGAGCGTCTGAATGAACAAGAGATGTATCAAGCCGCACCTGTAACCATGTCCGACATCCTCAAGAAAATCCTCGCCGTGAAGGCGCAAGAAGTGGCCGCTGCCCAGGCCGCCAAGCCCCTGGCCGCGCTGCGTGCCGAGGCCGGG
>DATDDN010000062.1:0-6982 GCA_036523795.1 Gallionellaceae bacterium
AGCAAGGTGATGGTCAACTCGCGTAACCTGGACAAATTCCTGGGGGTGCGTCGTTACAGCTATGGCATCGCCGAGAAGGTAAACCAGGTCGGCCAGGTGACAGGTCTTGCCTGGACAGAGGTTGGCGGTGAGTTGCTTACCATCGAGGCTGCCGTCATGTCGGGCAAGGGCAAGGTCACTACAACCGGAAAGCTGGGCGAGGTCATGCAGGAATCCATCCAGGCAGCGCTGAGTGTGGTGCGCAGCCGCGCACGCGGTCTGGGAATAGCGGCCAACTTCTACGAGAAGAGCGATCTGCATATCCACCTGCCGGAAGGCGCGACGCCAAAAGATGGCCCCAGTGCCGGTATCGGCATCTGCACCGCGATGGTGTCCGCATTGACCGGCATCCCGGTGCGCTCCGATGTGGCGATGACCGGGGAAATCACCCTGCGCGGCGAGGTGCTGCCCATCGGTGGCTTGAAAGAAAAGCTGCTGGCCGCACAGCGTGGTGGCATCAAGGTGGTGCTGATTCCAACGGAGAACGTCAAGGATCTGGCGGAGATTCCGGATAATGTCAAAAACAAGCTGGAAATCCACCCGGTCAAATGGATAGACCAGGTGCTGGAGATGGCGCTGGAGCACAAACCCGAGCCATTGCCGGAATCTGATCCGGTTGCCTCACCGCTGGCCGCAATCGCAGACTCTCCGGAGTCCGCGGCATCAATCAAGCACTGAGCAGGTGCATTCAATTCAAGCTGTGCAACAACTTTGTCGCAAGATCGAAAAAGTTTTTGCAACAGCTTGACCATGCCGAGAACCCTTGATATAAAGCCGTTGCAGGGCTTTGCTCTGTTATCTAAACCAATAAGCAAAGGGGAATTTACGTGAACAAGTCTGAATTGATTGATGCAATTGCAAAGTCGGCTGACATTTCCAAAGCAGCAGCAGGCCGCGCACTGGATGCTACTGTTGAATCCATCAAAAAATCCCTGAAAAAGGGTGACCTGGTTACTCTGGTAGGCTTCGGTACTTTCTACGTCGGCAAGCGCGCTGCACGTAACGGCCGCAATCCACAGACTGGTGCATCGATCAAGATCAAGGCAGCGAAAGTTCCTAAATTTCGTGCTGGCAAAGGTCTGAAAGATGCTGTAAACTAGCGAGCTCGTTGGGTGCTTAGCTCAGCTGGTAGAGCACCGCCCTTACAAGGCGATGGTCGGCGGTTCGATCCCGTCAGCACCCACCAGTAAAGTTTTGGAGTGGTAGTTCAGTTGGTTAGAATACCGGCCTGTCACGCCGGGGGTCGCGGGTTCGAGTCCCGTCCACTCCGCCAGATTAAGGCGAACGCGAGTTCGCCTTTTTTCATGTAAATAAATCCAGTAGGTAGCCTAGCTATGTTTGATTTCGTACATGAGAGAAAACGTTTAGTTCAAATTGTATTGCTGCTCATTGTCTTGCCGTTTGCGTTCTGGGGTGTCGACTCCTATCGCAAGGCGGGGGGCGGCGATGCTCCTGCCACAGTCGATGGCGAAAAGATCACCCAGCAGGAATTGGATACGGCACTGCGCCAGCAGCAGGACAGAATGCGCGAGCTGATGGGGGCGAATTTTGACCCTTCCATCTTTGATAATCCCGAAGTCAAACGCAGCATACTGGAAAAGCTGGTCAACCAGCGGCTGATGACCATGCAGGCGCGCAAGGCTGGCCTGACTGTAAGTGACGAGCAGTTGGCGCAGCTGATCGCTGGTATTCGCGCCTTTCAGAAGGACGACAAGTTTGATAAGCAGGCGTATGAACGGGCACTGAAGAGCCAGAACATGACGCCGCAGATTTTTGAAGCCCGTGTGAAGCAGGAATTGACCACCCGCCAGCTGGTCGATGCCTATACACAGAATGGATTTTCCTCGCAGTCGGCCGCAGAGAACCTGATCCGATTGAATGAACAGCAGCGCGTGGTGAGCGTGGCGCAGCTGGCTGACGATGATTTCATGAATCAGGTCAAGGTGGATGACGCTGCGGTCAAGGACTATTTTGATCGAAATCAGAATGAATTCCGCTCACCGGAACAGGTGAAGGCTGAGTATGTCGTTTTGTCTGCTGCTTCCTTGCAGAACAAGGTGTCAGTGGAGCCCGCCGAAATCAAGCAGTATTACGACGATCGCCGATCCGAATTCGGGACACCGGAGCAGCGCAAGGTGTCGCACATTCTGATTCAGGTTCCAGCTTCTGCCTCGGAAGCGGACAGGCAGGCCGCCAAAGCCAAGGCTGAGGACATCCTGCAGCAAGTCAAGCGTGCGCCTGGAGACTTTGCCGAGCTGGCCAAGAAGTATTCGCAGGATCCGGGCTCTGCCGCGAACGGCGGCGATCTGGGTTTCTTTGGTCGCGGCATGATGGTCAAGCCGTTTGAAGATGCGGCATTCGGGCTGAAGGTCGGGGAGATCAGCGGCGTTGTCCAGTCGGATTTCGGTTTCCACATCATCAAGCTTTTTGCGGTCAAAGCAGCTCAGACGCCTTCTCTGGATAGCGTGAAGAGCACGATCGCGCAAAGGCTGAAGGCGCAAAAGGCGGAAGACAACTTTGCCGAGCTGGCTGAAAAATTCAGCACCACAGTTTATGAGCAGAGTGATTCCCTGAAAGCTGCGGCTGAAATTGCCAAGGCGCCGATACAGCAGGTGGCCTGGCTGAGCAAAGGGCAGCCAGCGGTAGCGCCGTGGTCTGACAAGGTCATGCAGGCACTGTTCTCTGACGACGTCATCAAGAACAAGCGCAATACCCCCGCAATTGAAGTGGCGCCCAATACGTTGCTGGCGGCACGGATGGTTGACTACAAGCCGGCCAGCATCATGCCTTTCGCCGATGTGGCAGCCGGCATTCGCCAGAAGTTGCAGCGTCAGCAGGCCCATGACCTGGCAATCAAACAGGGACAGGCGGTGCTTGCCCAGTTGCAGCAGGGCAAGCCAGCCCAGCTGAACTGGAAGGCGGCACAGACGGTGACGCGTGTGCAGCACACAGGTATGGATAATGATGTGGCCCGTCTGGTATTCCAGACCAGCATCGCAACCTTGCCGGCCTATGCGGGAATAGAGAGCGCTCAGGGCGGGTATCGGGTTGTTCGCATCGATGCGGTAAAAGAAGTCGGCTCCATAGATCCGCTCAAGCGTGCAGGGTATGAAGGTCAGCTCCGCAAAATGACGGGCGAGGAGCTGCTGCTGGCCTACCTGGCGGATGCCCGCAGGCATGCAAACATCCACATCAAGACTTTCTCGCCTGGAGACGCGGGCAAGTAAGAAGTTCTGGGAGTGGTAGTTCAGTTGGTTAGAATACCGGCCTGTCACGCCGGGGGTCGCGGGTTCGAGTCCCGTCCACTCCGCCAATTCAAGCAGAAACAGAAAAAGCGAATCCACGGATTCGCTTTTTTATTTGCCGGGCGCCTAACGCCGATCAGCGCCAGATGAGTGTCAGCTTTCTGTGTGGCCCAGTGAAGTGGTATTGAAGCCGCCATCGACATAGGTGATTTCGCCGGTGATGCCGCTGGCGAGGTTGCTGCACAGGAAAGCCGCAGCATTGCCGACTTCGTCAATGGTCACGTTGCGCTTGAGCGGGGCATTCCTGGCGTTGTAGGCGAGCAGCTTGGAAAAATCGCCTATGCCAGCCGCAGCCAGTGTCTTGATCGGGCCGGCAGAGATGCCGTTCACGCGCAGGCCCTTGTGGCCAAGATCCATGGCCAGGTAACGCACGCTGGCCTCGAGGCTGGCCTTGGCGAGGCCCATGATATTGTAGTGAGGCATGGTGCGCACGGCGCCCAGATAGGTCATGGTGAGCAGCGCTGCATTGTCGTTCAGGTGGGGCAGGGATGCCTTGGCCATGGCCGAGAAGCTGTACGAGCTGATGTCATGGGCAACGCGGAATGCGTCGCGGCTCAGGCCGTCAAGATAGCCGCCATCGAGCGCTTCGCGCGGGGCGAATGCAATCGAGTGAACGAAGCCGTCGAACTTGTCCCAGTGCTTGCCAAGGTCGACAAACAGCTGCCTGATTTCTTCATCGTTGGCAACGTCGCAAGGTAACACCAGTTTGCTTCCGAATTCCTCGGCCATATCGATAACGCGATCCTTCACGCGTTCGCCCTGGTAGGTAAAAGCCAGCTCTGCGCCTTCTCGTTGCATGGCCCTGGCCGTACCATATGCGATGGAACGGTTACTGATCATGCCGGTAATCAGGATGCGTTTGTTGGCCAGAAATCCCATGATGTTCCTCTGTGAAGATTAGGTTTGTGACACCATTAACTGGGCGATTATAGCCCCTCGATCATTGCGGCGCACCGTGCAGATGCTATCGTATATAATCTTCAGCCAATTCTTGGAGTGAAGGCAGTTATGCTGGAAGTGAGCAACCTTGCCTGCAGGCGGGGTGACCATCAGTTGTTTGAAGGGCTGGGATTTACCTTGTCCGAAGGGGAGCTGATGCAGGTGCTGGGGGCCAATGGCAGCGGCAAGACCACCTTGCTGCGCACTTTGTGCGGCTTCATGCAGCCTGCTGCAGGAAACATCAAATGGGCTGGCCAGAACGTGGGGGAACTGGGCGAGTCCTATTTCGCACAAATCGTCTATCTGGGACACGCCAATGCGATCAAGGATGAACTCAGTGCGCTGGAGAATGTATTGATCAATGCGTCATTGGCTGGCAACGTCGTGGATCCGTTGCAGGCCATCGCAGCCTTGCGTCGCCTCGGCTTGCGCGGCAAGGAAAACCTGCCGGTAAAGGTGCTGTCGCAAGGGCAGCGCCGACGTATTGCACTCGCACGCTTGCTGCTCAGCAATGCTCCTTTGTGGATACTGGATGAACCTCTTGCGGCTTTGGATGTCAGTGCTGTAGGCCTGATGCAGGCCCTGATCGGTGAGCACCTGAGCCGGCAAGGCATGGCGATTTTTACCACCCATCAGCCCCTGGAAGTCGCCGGGGTGACTACCCGCCAAGTGGCCTTGTCATGAACCGATTGTCCTTGCCTGGGCTGCTGATGCAGGTCATTCGGCGCGATCTCCTGCTGGCCATGCGGCGCCGCGCGGACGTGCTGACCATACTGGTGTTTTTCATCATGGTGGTCAGCCTGTTCCCGCTGGGCATCGGGCCGGAGCAGGAGGTGTTGCGCAAGATTGCGCCTGGCGTGGTGTGGGTCGCTGCCCTGCTGGCGTCGATGCTGTCCCTGGGGCGAATGTTTTCTGCAGACTATCTGGATGGAACGCTGGAACAGATGCTGCTGGTGCCGCAGCCATTGTCGGTGCTGGTGCTTGGCAAGATTGCCGCGCACTGGATGTTGTCCGGTTTGCCGCTGGTGCTGATCGCGCCGGTGCTGGGCCTGCAGTTCGATGTATCCGCCCCCGCCCTGTGGGTGCTGTTGGCAGCCTTGCTGCTGGGGACACCGATATTGAGCATGCTGGGGGCGATCGGTGCGGCGCTCACCCTGGGCCTGCGCGGCGGCGGCGTGATGGTTTCCCTGCTGGTGTTGCCATTGTGCATTCCAGTGCTGATTTTTGGCGCAGGAGCGGTGGACGCCGCGACCAGCGGCATGAGTCCTGTGTCACATCTGGCCTTGCTTGGTGCGATGTTGATGGTATCCTTGCTGCTTACGCCGTGGGTGACGGCGCAAGCGTTACGTATTTCGATGGAGTAGGGTTTGGCAATTAACTGGTTCAAATATTCTGCGCCCAGCACGTTTTATGGTTTGGCAGGGAAACTGATTCCCTGGTTTGCCTGGCCCGCCGCGCTGCTGTTTGCAGTGGGCATGTATATCGGTTTCTTCGTGGCGCCAACCGATGCCGTGCAGGGTGAGGCCTATCGCATCATCTTCATCCACGTGCCGGCTTCCATCCTGTCGATGTTCATTTACCTGGTCATGGCTGCTTACGCTACGCTTGGCTTGATCTTCAATACCCGTTTGTCCGCCATGATGGCTACGGCGCTTGCCCCGACGGGCGCGTTGTTTGCCGTCATTTCCTTGTGGACAGGCGCGCTGTGGGGCAAGCCGACCTGGGGCGCATGGTGGGTGTGGGATGCGCGCCTGACTTCCGAGTTGATCCTGCTGTTCCTGTATCTGGGTTTCATCGCGCTGCAGGCTTCCATCGATGATCCGCGCCGTGCCGATCGCGCCGGTGCCCTGCTGGCGATTGTCGGCTCGGTGAACGTGCCGATCATCTACTTCTCCGTGCAGTGGTGGAACACGCTGCACCAGGGCTCCACCATCAAGTTTACCGGCACGTCCATGCACATCGCCATGCAGCATGCCATGTTTACCATGCTGGCTGCCTGCTGGCTGTATGTGATCGCCGTTACCCTGTCGCGCGTGCGCAGCATCATTCTGGAGCGCGAGGGCAGTACGCAATGGGTCAAGGAGCTTGCGGAGGTCAAACAGTGAACTGGTCGGAATTCTTCGCCATGAAAGGCTATGGCTTTTATGTATGGGGCTCGTATGGCGTGACCCTGCTGGTGTTGCTGGGCGAGATCCTGCTGGTGCGCCACAAGAGAAAGATTACGCTGAGGCAGCTGCGCCTGATGCAGGCTGCGGATAGTGAGGAGTGACAATGACCAAGCGTCAAAAAAAGCTGTTTTTCATTCTGGCCGGCATCGCGTTGCTGGGCGCTGCGGTGGGGCTGGTGCTGTATGCACTGAAAAACAATGTGAGCCTGTATTTCACGCCTACGCAGGTGTACAACAAGGAAGCGCCGCAAGGGCGTAGCTTCCGCGTTGGTGGCCTGGTGCTGGAGGGTAGCCTCAAGCGCGAGAATGACGGGCTGACCGCGCACTTCGAGATTACGGATACACAGAAGACAATGCCTGTCGTCTACAAAGGCATCCTTCCCGACCTGTTCAAGGAGGGCAAGGGTGTGGTGGCCCAGGGCAAGCTGCAGGCCGACAACGTGTTCCATGCCGACGAGGTTCTCGCCAAGCATGATGAGAATTATGTGGCGCCCGAGGCTGCACGTGCGCTGGAGCTGGCCGCCAAATCTGC
>DATDDN010000063.1:0-12942 GCA_036523795.1 Gallionellaceae bacterium
TCCGCAGATCAGCACCGAAATGCGTTCCTGGCGCGAACTGCCGGAAGATTCCAGCGAGGGGCTCAAATTTGCGCGTCAGCTGCAGCGCAGCCTGCATACCCTGAAGGGCAGCGCGCGCATGGCGGGCGCCATGCGTCTGGGTGAGCTGACGCACCGCGTCGAAGACTATCTGGAAAAAGTAATCGCCAGCGGCAAGCGCGACGCCACGCTGATGGACGGGCTGGACAACTATTTCGATCGCATTGCCAACGCGCTGGAGCAGCTCAAGCTGGGCGGGGTCATGGCTGAGGAGGTGCCGGGGGCTGAACCTGCTGCCCCGCAGCCGGCTGCCGCAGAGCCAGTCGTCACAGCGCCAGCCGTCACCGCGCCAGCTGTCACAGTGGCGCCGCAAGCGGTCGCGGCTGCTGCAGCGCCAGCGCCGGCACCCGCCGAAGCCATTGATGAGCGCGCCGCTGCGGCCATGCTGCGCGTGCGCTCGGACATCGTCGATGACCTGGTCAATGAGGCAGGCGAGATCAGCGTGGCACGTTCGCGTATTGAAATCGAATTGCGCGGTGTCAGGGACGGCCTGCAGGAACTGACCGATTCGGTTAACCACCTGCGCAAGCTGGTGCGTGAGATCGAGATCCACGCCGAAGGCCAGATGCAGGCGCGCGTCACCGTGGCCGGCGCCAGTGCAGAAAAATTCGACCCGCTGGAATTCGACCGCTTCACGCGCTTCCAGGAGCTGACACGCTTCATGAACGAGAGCGTGCACGACGTGCAGACCGTGCAACAGTCACTGCTCAAGAACATGGACGAGACCGCTGCTGCGATGTCGGCACAGGCACATCTCAACCGCGATCTGCAACAGCGCCTGATGTCCATCCGCATGTTGCCGTTCTCCAGCATCAGCCAGCGCCTCTACCGTATTGTGCGTCAGACCGGCAAGGAGCTGAACAAGAAGGTCAATCTGGACTTGCGCGGCGGAGAGGTGGAACTCGACCGCAGCGTGCTGGAAAAAATGACGGCGCCCTTCGAGCACCTGTTGCGCAACTCCATCGTGCATGGCATGGAGGATGCGGCGCAGCGTGAGGCCAGCGGCAAGCCGGCGCTTGGCAACATTTCCCTGTCGCTCCATCAGGAGGGCAACGAGGTGGTGTTCGAGTATACCGATGACGGCGCCGGCCTGAATCTGGCGAAGCTGCGCCAGAAGGCCCTGGAGAACGGCATGATCCACCAGGGCGAGCATGTCAGTGACGAGCAGGTGATGCGCTTCATCTTTGCCACGGGGCTGTCGACCGCCACCGAACTCACGGAAATTTCCGGTCGTGGTGTGGGCATGGACGTGGTGCGCAGCGAGATCGAAGGCCTCGGCGGACGCATCGACGTGCATTCGGAGACGGGCAAGGGCGTGCGTTTCCTCATCTACCTGCCATTGACGCTGGCCGTGATGAAAACGCTTAACGTGCGGGCGGTGCAGCAAAGTTATGCCATTCCCGCCGCCATGGTGGAGCAGGTTCTGCAGGTCAAACCGGCCATGCTGGAGCTGCTTTATCATGAGGGCAAGGTGGAGTGGCAGGGCAGGAGCTATCCGCTACATTACCTTCCCAGCCTCCTGGGCGACTATGAGCACATGCCGGAGATCAAGCCGTACAACGCTGTCCTGCTGCTGCGCAGCGGTGAACAGCGTCTCGCGCTGCATCTGGATGAGCTGCTGGGCAACCAGGAGGTGGTGGTCAAGAACATCGGCCCGCAGCTGGCACGTCTGCCCGGAATTGCCGGTGCGACCATTCAGGGTGATGGCAAGGTAATGCTGATCCTGAACCCGGCACAGCTGGTGCAGCAGGTGGAAAATGTTCTGGAACCACAGCCGGCGCCAGCGGTGGAGCCGGTGCGCAAGGTGCCCGTGGTGATGGTGGTGGACGATTCGCTCACCGTGCGCAAGATCACCTCGCGCCTGCTCAACCGCGCCGGCTACGAGGTGATCACCGCCAAGGACGGCGTGGATGCGCTGGAACAGCTGGTGGAGGTGACGCCGGATGCCATGCTGCTCGACGTGGAGATGCCGCGCATGGACGGTTTCGAACTGACCAAGCAGCTGCGCCGCAACGCCAAGACGCTGCACACGCCGATCATCATGATCACCTCGCGCACTGCGGACAAGCACAAGAACTATGCGCTCGAGCTGGGCGTGGACGAGTACCTCGGCAAGCCCTATCAGGAAGACGAGCTGCTGGCGCATATCGCACGCCTGATTGAGGCGCACGCCGTCGCCTGATCCCCGACCCGCAGCATGGGCTAAATTGTGGTTGCGCCCCTGCGGGTTTACAATAGCCCCATGTCGCAATTCAACCTCAGCAACCATTTCCTGATCGCCATGCCGGCGATGACGGATCCCTTTTTTGCCAAATCGCTCACCTATGTGTGCGAGCACAATGAGCAGGGGGCGCTCGGTCTGGTGATCAACCGCCCGATCAGCATGACGCTGGGCGAGCTGTTCGAGCAGATCAAGCTTCCGCTCGGCGTCAACGAGCTGCAGAACATCCCGGTGCATTTCGGCGGGCCGGTGCAAACCGACCGCGGCTTCGTCCTGCACGAGCAGGGCGGTTCCTGGCAGTCCACGCTGGCGGTCAATGAGCACATTGCGCTCACTACCTCCAGAGACATCCTGGAAGCGGTCGGCGAGGGGCGCGGACCGCGCAATCTGCTGGTGACGCTGGGCTACGCCGGCTGGTCGCAAGGTCAGCTGGAAAGTGAAATCGCCCAGAACGCCTGGCTGAGCGTGCCAGCCAACGAGCACATCCTGTTCGAGCTGCCGGCGGAAGAGCGGCTGGCCGCGGCCATGGCCTTGCTGGGCATAGACTATGCCTCGCTGTCGGAGGAATCCGGGCATGCCTGAGGGCAGCACCATCCCCATTCCTCAAGGCACCCTGCTGGCATTTGATTTTGGCACCAAGCGTATCGGCGTTGCCGTCGGCAACAGCTTTGCCGGTACCTGCCAGCCTCTCACCACCCTGCATGGCGAACAGACAGATCAGCGTTTTGCCGCGATCAGCGCACTGGTGCAGGAGTGGCAGCCGGTGGCGCTGGTGGTGGGCCTGCCCTGCAACGAAGACGGCACACCCCACGAGCTGACGCGCCTGTGCACCCGTTTTGCCAACCGCCTGAAGGGACGCTTCAGATTGCCGGTCATCCTGGTCGATGAACGCTATACTTCGGCCACGGCCAGCATGCAGCTGGCCGAGATGGGGGTGCGAGGCATCCGTCAGAAGCCGCTGCTGGACCAGGTGGCGGCGCAACAGATTTTACAGGCCTATTTTGACGAACCCAGCATGGGGCAAATCGCATGAACAACCCGCAACTGAACAAGCACGGCGAGCTGCAGCACCTGCTCTCCACTGAGGGGCTGCCGGCGCCCATCCTCAAGGACATACTCGACCGCGCCACCGCCTTCGTCAATTTCGAGGAGCGCGATGCCATCAAGAAGGTGCCGCTGCTGCACGGCAAGTCCATCTTCAACGTGTTCTTCGAAAACAGTACGCGTACCCGCACCACATTCGAGATCGCGGCGAAGAAACTGTCGGCGGACGTGGTCAACCTCAACATCGGTTCCTCCAGCACGAGCAAGGGCGAGACCCTGCTGGATACGGTGGATAACCTGTGTGCCATGCATGCCGACATGTTCGTGGTGCGTCACTCGCAGAGCGGCGCGGCGCACCTGATCGCCAGGCATGTGGCGCCGGAGATCCATGTGATCAACGCCGGCGACGGGCGCCATGCCCACCCCACCCAGGCGCTGCTGGACATGTTCACCATCCGCCACTACAAGAAGGAATTTCACAACCTGCGCATCGCCATCGTCGGCGACGTCCTGCATTCGCGCGTGGCGCGGTCGCAGATCCACGCACTGACCACGCTGGGCGTGCCGGAGCTGCGCGTGATCGCGCCCAAGACGCTGCTGCCCACCGATGTGGAGAAGATGGGCGTGCGCGTGTTCCACGACATGAGCCAGGGCCTGAAGGATGTCGACGTGGTGATGATGCTGCGCCTGCAGAACGAGCGCATGCAGGGTGCCGCGCTGCCGTCGGCGCAGGAATATTTCAAATACTACGGCCTGACGCAGGAAAAGCTGGCGCTGGCAAAGGCAGATGCCATCGTGATGCACCCGGGGCCGATGAATCGCGGCGTGGAAATCGATTCCAGCGTGGCGGACGGATCGCACTCGGTAATCCTGCCGCAGGTGACGTTCGGCATCGCGGTGCGCATGGCGGTGATGAGCAAGCTGGCGGGGGCAAAATGAACAACATACACATCAGGAACGGGCGCGTGATCGATCCGCGCAACAACGTCGACGCAAAACAGGATGTCTATATCGCCGCCGGGCGCATCATTGCGCTGGGCAAGGCACCGAGCGGCTTTGTGGCCGACAGCGAGATCGATGCCAGCGGGCTGGTGGTCGCGCCCGGCCTGATCGATCTCGCCGCGCGCTTGCGCGAACCAGGCTACGAATACAAGGCCACGCTGGAATCCGAAATGGATGCGGCGGTAGCCGGCGGCATCACCTCGCTTTCGTGTCCGCCGGACACAGACCCGCCGCTGGACGAACCCGGCCTGGTGGAGATGCTCAAGCACCGTGCACGCGCGCTGAACCAGGCACACGTGTATCCGGTGGGCGCGCTGACCTATGGCCTGAAAGGTGCTGAACTGACCGAGATGGCCGAGCTGGCTGATGCCGGCTGCATGGCCTTCAGCCAGGCCGACGCCGTGCTGACCGACACGCGCGTGCTGATGCGCGCCATGCAGTATGCGGCCACCTTCGATTTCAGCGTGTGGCTGCGCCCGCAGGACAGCTTTCTGGCGCGCAACGGTGTGGCGCACGACGGTGAGGTGGCTACCCGTCTCGGCCTGCCGGCCATCCCGGCCTGTGCCGAGACCATTGCGCTGGACACCATGCTGCGCCTGGCGCGCGAAACCGGGGCACGGCTGCACATCGGCCGACTGTCCAGCGCCGAAGGGGTGGACATGGTGCGTGCGGCCAAGGAGCGGGGACTGGCCGTGACCTGTGACATCTCGATGAATCACGCACACCTGTCGGAGATGGATATCGGCTACTTCGATTCCAACTGCCACCTCGTGCCGCCGCTGCGCAGCCAGCGCGACCGCGCCGCGCTGCGCGCCGGTCTGCTGGATGGCACCATCGATGCCATCTGTTCCAACCACTCGCCGGTGGACGACGACGCCAAGCTGCTTCCGTTTGCCGAAGCAGAGGCCGGTGCTACCGGGCTGGAACTGCTGCTGCCGCTGGTGCTCAAATGGGCTTCCGAAGAAAAACTTTCACTGAGCGAGGCGATTGCCAAGGTCACGCTGCAACCGGCACGCATCCTCGGCGTGGATGCCGGCCACCTCAGCGTCGGCGTGGCGGCCGACCTGTGCGTGTTCGATCCCCAGCGCTACTGGAAGGTGGAGCCCAGTGCCCTGAAGAGCCAGGGCAAGAACACTCCCTTCCTGGGGCTGGAGCTGCAAGGCAAGGTGCGCTACACGCTGGTCAACGGGCAGATCGTCTACCGCTGCGAATAAGCGGCGAGGGGCGCCTGCGCCATCCCAACATCGTTTGAAACGACATGAATACTGCTGAACCGAACAACAATCCCCTGCTGGACTTTACCGGGCTGCCACGCTTTGCCGAGGTGCGACCGGAGCACGTCACCCCCGCGGTGGACTATCTGCTGCAACACAATCGCGCGGTCGTGGACAGGCTGCTGGCCGACACTGCACAGCCCACATGGGAAAATTTCGTGCTGCCGCTGGACGACGCCAACGAGCAGTTCTCGCGCGCGTGGGGACAGGTCGGCCATCTCAACGCCGTCTTGAATAGCCCGGAACTGCGCGAGGTGTACAACGCGAATCTACCACGCATTACGCAATTCTATGCCGAGCTGGGGCAGAACCACGCCTTGTACGAAAAATACAAGGCGCTGCGCGCCAGCGCGGCGTTTGAGCAGCTCAGCGCGGCGCGCAAGAAGATCGTCGAAAACGAGCTGCGCGACTTCCGCCTGAGCGGTGCCGAGCTGCCGGACGACAAGAAGGGGCGCTTCCTGGTGATCCAGGAAGAGTTGTCCACGCTTGGCTCGCGCTTTTCCGATAACCTGCTGGATGCGACCAACGATTTCACGCTGCTCGTGGTTGAACGTGCCGACCTGGCCGGTCTGCCCGAGGATGACGTGGAGGCCGCCGCCAGTGCGGCCGCTGCGGCAGGCAAACAGGGCTGGCTGTTTACCCTGAAAGCGCCGTCGTACATGGCAGTGATGCAGTATGCCGGCAATCGCGCCCTGCGCCAGCAGATGTACGAGGCGTACAGCAAGCGGGCGAGCGAATTCGGCAAGCCGGAATGGGACAATGCGCCCCTGATCACACAGCTGCTCAAGCTGCGCGCGGAAGAGGCGCGCCTGCTGGGTTACGCAGACTATGCCGAGCTTTCGCTGGCCAGCAAGATGGCCAACTCGCCGCGGCAGATTCTTGATTTCCTGCGTGAGCTCGCCCAGCGCGCGCGCCCGTTTGCGCTCAGGGATCTGGCCGAGCTGCGCGCCTTTGCGCAGAGCGAGCTGGGCCTGGCCGAGATGCAGGCATGGGACACCGCTTTTGCCAGCGAAAAATTGCGCGAGCAACGCTACGCCTTTTCGGAGCAGGACGTGAAGCCGTACTTTCCGGAAGATGCCGTACTGGGCGGCATGTTCAAGGTGGTGGAAAGCATCTACGGCCTGCGCATGCGCCTGTCGAGTGCGCCGGTGTGGCATGACACGGTGAAATTCTTTGACGTGATCGACGGTAGCGGCAAGCTGATAGGCCAGTTCTATGTCGACTTGTATGCGCGTGCCAGCAAGCGCGGCGGCGCATGGATGGATGACGCAGTCACGCGCCGGCGAGTGACGCCCAGCATGCACATGCCGCATGACATCCAGACCCCGGTGGCCTACCTCAACTGCAATTTTGCCGCGCCAGTTGGCGGCAAGCCAGCGCTGTTCACGCATGACGAGGTCATCACCCTGTTCCACGAATTTGGCCATGGCCTGCACCATCTGCTTACCGAGGTGGAAGATCTGGGGGTTTCCGGCATCAACGGCGTGGAATGGGATGCGGTTGAACTGCCCAGCCAGTTCATGGAAAATTTCTGCTGGGAATGGGATGTGCTGCGTAGCATGACGCGCCATGTGGATAGCGGCGAGCCCCTGCCGCGCACGCTGTTCGACAAGATGGTGGCGGCGCGCAATTTCCAGATAGGCATGCAGACCCTGCGCCAGATCGAGTTCGCGTTGTTCGACATGCGCCTGCACAGCGATTTCGATCCGGCTGGCAGCAAGACCGTGCAGCAGCTTCTGGACGAGGTGCGCCAGGAGGTGGCAGTGCTGATTCCACCGGCATACAACCGCTTCCCCAACAGCTTTTCGCATATATTTGCCGGTGGCTATGCAGCCGGCTATTACAGCTACAAGTGGGCTGAGGTGCTGTCGGCCGATGCCTACAGCCTGTTTGAAGAGCATGGCATTCTGAATGCGGAGATCGGCGAGCGCTTCCGCAGGGAGATTCTGGCCGTCGGTGGAAGTCGCGAGGCGATGGCCTCGTTTATCGCCTTCCGTGGGCGCGAACCGAGCATCGATGCGCTGCTGCGCCACAATGGCTTGCTCGACAAGCGACTCACCCATCGATAGTGACAGGAGACATCATGAAAAAAATTGCCTTGTTATTGGCGGGATGCTTTGTGCTGGCGGCACATGCAGACAGTCTGTATCGCTGGGTGGACAGTGCAGGCCATGTGCACTACGGTGATCGTCCGGAGTCACAGGCGAGCAAGGTGGAAAAGAAGAATTTTTCCGGCACGTCTGATGCGGCAGAAGATGAACTGCTGCCGTATGCCAGCCGTGTCGCGCGGCAGAATTTTCCAGTGACCATGTACGTGGCTGAGAACTGCGGAGATCTGTGCGTACAAGCACGGGGTCTGCTCAATAAGCGCGGAATCCCCTTTACCGAGAAGTTCATCTCGACGGCGGCTGAAAGCAAGGCTTTGGTGGAGCTTGCCGGCAGCTTTGCGATCCCCACCTTGGTCGTGGGGCGCACGGTCCTAAAGGGTTTCGACGCCAGCCAGTGGCAAAATGAACTCGACATCGCGGGTTATCCGAAGACCGCGCCTTACGGAGTACGCCCGGTGCCACCGTCGAAGCCGGCCTCTGCACCAGTAGCGGCCAGTGCACCCTCGGATACCACAGTGCCCCCGGAGGCAGCCGCGCCCGCTCCATGAAGATCACGACCTGGAACGTCAACTCGCTCAAGGTACGCTTGCCGCATCTGCTGGATTGGCTGGCGGCCAACCCGGCAGATGTGGTGTGCCTGCAGGAAACCAAGAGCGAAGATGCCAATTTCCCCGCTGCAGAGCTGCAGCAGGCCGGTTATGCCAGCGTCTACGCCGGGCAGAAGACCTACAACGGCGTAGCCATCCTCAGCAGACTGCCGGCCAGCGACGTGCAGTATGGCATCCCGGGATTTGCCGACGAGCAGAAGCGCGTGATCGCAGCCACCATAGACGGTGTACGCATCGTGTGCGTATATGTGCCCAACGGGCAGAGCGTGGATTCCGACAAGTACCGGTACAAGCTGGCCTGGCTCGACGCCCTGCAAGCCTGGCTCAAGGCTGAGCTGCAGCGCCACCCCAGGCTGGCATTGCTGGGCGATTACAACATCGCCCCGGAAGATTGCGATGTGCACGACCCGGCAGCCTGGGCGGGCAACGTGCTGGTGAGCGAGCCAGAGCGCGCAGCTTTTCGCGGCCTGCAACAATTGGGCCTGCGCGATGCCTTCCGCTTGTTCGAACAACCGGAAAAATCGTACAGCTGGTGGGATTACCGCATGATGGCTTTCCGTCGCAACCAGGGTTTGCGCATCGATCACATCCTGCTCAGCTCGGCACTCGAATGCAGTGCCTGCACCATCGACAAGGCCCCGCGCAAGCTGGAACGTCCTTCAGATCACACGCCGGTCATCGCCGAAGTAAGCTGAAAGCAAAGGAGCAGGCGTTGCCTGCTCCCTTCGTGCTGGAACTGCTCAGCCGCTTAGAATGCGTAGGCGATGCCGAGCGAGACAACAGGGTACAACTTGATCTTCTCCAGGTCCTGATCCAGTTGTGCTTGCGCGTTGGCCACATGGTTCATTGTGGCCGGATCACTCGCCATCGAGCCCGTAATGGAGAGCTGGGACTTCGGTGCACCGATGAACATCACGCCAATGTCAGACTTGAATGACCAGCCGGTCTTGCTGGCACGCCCGCTCCAGCCAAAGCCCAGATAAGGCGCGACCTTGTTGAAGGTTACCGTTGCGTTCAAACTGGAGACCTGCGCAGTGGTGTAGGTGGTGCCATCAATGGTGAAGGTGGAGCCACTCGGTACACCACTCATCGAAAAATCGTTGTTGTTGAAAATCACTCCTGCGGTCAGGTGAGTGAAACCGCCGAACACATGCCAGTCGGCCAGGGCGGCTACGCTGCCAAGCTTGAAGGTGGCGTCGTAGTTGATCTGGTCCTGCGAGGTCTGGAAGTTGTAATTGAGCTTGCTCAGGCTGATGCGGCCGGCCACGTTATTGCTGAGTGGAATGGCAAACCCGACGCCGGCACCGATGGAAGAAGCGTGCAGGTCGATATCGACCGTGGCGGATGAATCGGCCATGGCGGCAACGGGCATTGCGCTCAGGAGGGCGCCAATCAGGAAGTGCTTTTTCATGTGAGCTCCGAAAAATGAGGGTCAGGTGGCTGCCTCTCACTCATGCGCACTGGCATGTGCGAGACGCAACGCGGCCCATTCTCTCAACTTTTTCCTGATTTATCCACACGCGCCACTCATTGGTGTTCGCCATTCATGCCCAGCTCCTGCGTCTTGCGCGTCAGGGTGTTGCGCCCCATGCCGAGCAGGGTCGCTGCCTCGATGCGGCGTCCGCCGGTGTGTTGCAGCGCCTGCGCAATCAGCGTGCGTTCAAATTGCTGGGTAAAGGTATCGAGAATGTGCGGGTCACCGCGCTGCAGGGCGAGCGCGACCTGCGCGCGCAAGGCACTTTGCCAGTCGCCGGCAGCGGCGGCAGCGGCAGCGGCAGGCGACTCGCGCCATTCTGGCGGGAGGTCGGCGATCTCCACTTGCTGGGTCGGAGTCATTACGGTCAGCCAATGACACAGGTTTTCCAGCTGGCGGACGTTGCCGGGAAAATCCTGTGCCGATAAATAATTCAGCGCTGCCTCGCTCAGCCGGCGTTGCTCCACGCCCAGTTCGCGCGCGCTCTTCTGCAGGAAATACCTGGCCAGTACCGGGATGTCTTCGCGCCGTTCGCGCAGCGGCGGCAGACGCAGGCGGATGACGTTGAGGCGATGGAACAGGTCCTCGCGGAACAGGCCCTGCTTGACGCGATCCTCGAGATTCTGGTGGGTGGCGGCGATGATGCGCACATTGGACTTGATCGGCTGATGGCCGCCGACGCGATAGAAATTGCCGTCGGACAGCACGCGCAGCAGGCGGGTTTGCAGTTCTGCCGGCATGTCGCCGATTTCATCGAGAAACAGCGTGCCACCCTCGGCCTGTTCAAAGCGGCCGCGCCGGGTCGCCGCTGCGCCGGTAAAGGCGCCGCGCTCGTGGCCGAACAGCTCGGACTCGAGCAGGTCCTTCGGAATCGCGGCGGTGTTGATGGCGATGAAGGGCTTGTCCGCACGCGGGCTGTGGCGGTGCAGGGCATGTGCGACCAGTTCCTTGCCGGTGCCGGATTCGCCGTTGATCAGCACGGTGGCCTGCGAATGTGCGAGGCGGCCGATGGCGCGGAATACTTCCTGCATCGCCGGGGCGTGGCCCAGTATGTCCGGCGCCGCTGCCGCCTCATCGCTGGGCGCGGCCTTGCGCTGGCTTTGCTCCAGCGCGCGGCGTATCAGCTCCACCGCCTGGTCCACGTCGAACGGCTTGGGCAGGTATTCGAAGGCGCCGCCCTGAAAGGCCGATACCGCGCTTTCGAGGTCGGAGTAGGCGGTCATGATGATGACCGGCAGGTGCGGATGCCGCTCACGCAGGGTTTGCAGCAGGTCGAGACCAGAGCTGCCGGGCATGCGGATGTCGCTGATCACGACCTGCGGTGCGTCCTGGCGCAGGGCGGCCAGCGCTTCATCCGCGGACACGAAACTCTTGAAGGCGATGTTCTCTCGCTCGAGCGCCTTTTCCAGTACCCAGCGAATGGAACGGTCATCGTCGATTATCCACACTGATTTGGTCATGGTGTTCACCGGTTATTCAAGGGAAGCAGTACGGTAAAGCAGGTGCGACCGGGTTCGCTGTCGAATTCGATGCTGCCCTGGTGCTGGCTGACAAAATCCTGTGCCAGCGTTAGGCCCAGGCCATGGCCATCGCTGCGGCCGGAAACCAGGGGGTAGAAGATCTTGTCGCGCAGGTGCTCGGGTACACCCGGGCCATCGTCGATGATTTGCACCATCACGGCCAGGCGATGGCGCTTCTTCATCAGGGTGACCTGGCGCGAGATGCGCGTACGCAGCAGGATGTTTCCCCTGCCCTGCATGGCCTGCGCGGCATTGCGCACGATATTGAGCATGACCTGAATGAGTTGCTCCTTGTCGCCCGACAGAGCGGGCAGGCTGATGTCGTAGTCGCGCTTGATGTTCAGACCGGCCGGGAACTCGGCCAGCACCACGCTGCGCACCCGTTCCAGCACCTCGTGGATGTTGAGCGCACTGAAATGGGGCTCGTGCTGCGGCGTGAGCAGGTTTTCCATCAGCGCGCGCAGGCGATCTGCTTCCTGAATCACCACCTGGGTGTATTCGCGCAAGGCAGGCTTGTCCAGCTCATGCTCCAGCAGTTGCGCCGCGCCGCGGATGCCACCGAGCGGGTTCTTGATCTCGTGCGCGAGGTTGCGCAGCAGCAGTCGGTTGGACTGGGTCTGATCCAGCATCTGCTCCTCGCGCGCCAGCTTGAGCGGACGATCCATGGTGTGGAATTCCAGCATCAGCGCATACGGCGGCAATTGCAGCGGCGTCGCCGCACAACTTAAATGGAAACGGTTGCCGTTGCCATGGGTGGCCAGAGTGAGGTCGTGCTCGATGTGGCTGGCATGGCTGGCAAGTGCAGCCTGGATCGTGCCGAACAGCTGCTCCGTGTGGCTGAAGGCGTGTTGCAGCGGGTGGCCCAGCAGGTTGGTGTAGCTCAGGGCAAACAGGTTTTCCGCGGCCGGGTTGAGGTAGGCGACGCGCGATTGATCATCCAGCAGGATGACGGCTGTGGTGAGGTGTTCTAAGGTTGGGAGTGACGATAATGGCATGTCTGGTTATAAGCAGAAAACATGCCAAGAGAGATCAGCGCAGATTGGAGAGTTCGGTCTTGAGGGCCTCGATGTTCTTCTCATGGGTGGTGACCTCATCGCGGGCAGCCTTCACCTTTTCCTCAAATTTGGCGACGTTGCGGTAGGTTTTGCCGTCGGCACCCCTATACACCTCGGGGTTGGCTTCGGCTTCGCTCAGATTCTGGCGCGCTTCGGCCAGCAGCTTTTCTTCAGATGCGAGTTCGTCCTCAAGGATGGTGCGCCGTGTGGAGTCGCGGCTTTTCTGGGTCTGGCTGTCCACGCGGGGGAAATCCTTGGGACCATTGCCGGTTCTCGGCGCTTGCATCGTGGGGAGCGGCTCAAGATTCAGCTTCTTGCCGCCCTTGAGCGGTTCGCTGGAGTAGGTGACGTGGCCGTTGGCATCCACACGCTTATAAATGTCGGCCTGCACCGCTGGGACACACAGGCAAAACAGGAATACGGACAGATATATTGACTTCATGGACGCGCCCATATGCAGAGTTGGGCAAGTATAGGACATGGGCGGGGCGCTGACAAACGTGCACGAGGGAACGTGCGAAAAAAAACGGAGCCGCATGGCTCCGTTTTTCAGGGACA
>DATDDN010000064.1:0-4064 GCA_036523795.1 Gallionellaceae bacterium
TATAACAACGCAAATCAAATTTTGGTGGAGGGGGAAGGATTCGAACCTTCGTACTCATAGAGGGCAGATTTACAGTCTGCTGCCTTTAACCACTCGGCCACCCCTCCAAACTGAACCCGAGATTATCCGTATTTACCCATGGCTTGTCAAAGGGTACGTCACGATTTTCTGTAGAGAGCGGATTGGGCATGTGCCTGCAGCCCCTCACCGAAGGCCAGCGTAGCCGCGATTTCGCCCAGTTTTGCCGCGCCTTGCGGCGAAACCTGGATCAGGCTGCTGCGCTTCTGGAAGTCGTAGACCCCCAGCGGCGAGGAGAAGCGCGCCGTACCGGAGGTCGGCAGCACATGGTTGGGGCCGGCACAGTAATCGCCCAGCGACTCCGAAGTGTAGCGCCCCATGAAGATGGCGCCCGCGTGTTTCAGCCCGGGCAACCACTGTTGCGGATCTTCAACCGACAGCTCCAGGTGCTCCGGCGCGATGCGGTTGCTGATCACGCAGGCCTCTTCCATATCCTTGACGGTAATCAGCGCGCCGCGGTTTTCCAGCGCGGTGCGGATGATGTCCTTGCGCGGCATCTGCTCCAGCAGACGGTCGGCGCTCGCTGCCACCGCCTGGGCAAACGCCGCATCCGGCGTCACCAGGATGGCCTGGGCCAGCTCATCGTGTTCGGCCTGCGAAAACAGGTCCATGGCGATCCAGTCCGGATTTGTCTTGCCGTCGCACACCACCAGGATCTCGGACGGGCCGGCCACCATGTCGATGCCGACCACGCCGAAGACACGACGCTTGGCCGAGGCCACATAGGCATTGCCCGGACCGACGATCTTGTCCACACGCGGCACGGTCGCGGTGCCGTAAGCCAGCGCGGCCACGGCCTGCGCCCCGCCTAGGGTGAACACGCGATCCACGCCGGACAGCCAGGCTGCCGCCAGCACCAGCTGGTTCTTCACTCCATCCGGCGTCGGCACCACCATGATCAGCTCCGCCACCCCCGCCACCTTGGCGGGAAGCGCGTTCATCAGCACCGACGAGGGATAGGCCGCCTTGCCGCCCGGCACATAGAGGCCAACGCGATCCAGCGGCGTGACCTGCTGACCGAGCAAGGTGCCATCCTCGTCATGGTAGGACCACGACGATTGCAGCTGCTTCTCGTGATAGGAGGTAACGCGCTGCGCCGCCTGTTCCAGTGCACGTTTCTGGTCAGCAGGCAGGCTGTCGAACGCCTGCTTGAGTTCGTTCCTGGGCAACTCCATCGCGGCCGCACCAGCCAGCGGCAAGCGGTCAAACTTGCGCGTATATTCCAGCACCGCCTCATCGCCGCGCTTCTTCACGTCGGCCAGGATGGCCGCGACCGTAGCTTCCAGCTTGTCGTCCATGGCCGCCTCGAATGCCAGCAAGGCATTCAGCTGCGCATCAAAATCCGCCTGCGCGGAAGACAGTTTCCTGATATTCATGTTCGCCACTATCCCTGTTTCACCGCCTGCGCGAATGCATCAAGCACCGGCTGTATCACGTTACGCTTCAGCTTCAGCGAGGCCTGATTCACCACCAGACGCGAGGAAATCTGCGCGATCTCCTCCACCGCCTTCAGGTTGTTCGCCTTCAGCGTGCCGCCGCTGCTGACCAGATCGACGATCGCATCCGACAAGCCCACCAGCGGCGCCAGCTCCATGGAGCCGTACAGCTTGATCAGGTCGACATGCACCCCCTTGCCGGCAAAGTGCTCGCGCGCCGTCTGCAGATATTTGGTCGCCACGCGCAGCCGCGCACCCTGGCGCACCGCAGCCTCGTAATCGAATTGTTCAGGCACCGCCACCATCATGCGGCAGCGCGCGATGTTCAGGTCCAGCGGCTGGTACAGGCCAGCGCCGCCGTGCTCGTTCAGCACGTCCTTGCCCGCCACGCCCAGATCGGCAGCGCCGTATTCGACGTAGGTCGGCACATCGGACGCGCGCACGATGATCAGGCGCACATCGGCGCGATTGGTGGGGAGGATCAGTTTGCGCGAGGATTCCGGCGCCTCCAGCGGCGTAATGCCGGCTGCCTGCAGCAGCGGCAGCGTCTCCTCGAAAATGCGCCCCTTGGACAAGGCGATGGTAATCATGTTGGTTCCGTTCATTTAAGGCGCCGGATATTGGCGCCCAGCTTGGTCAATTTTGCCTCGATGTGGGCATAGCCGCGATCGAGATGGTAGATGCGGTCGATGATGGTCTCGCCCTGCGCCACCAGGCCCGCGATCACCAGGCAGGCCGATGCGCGCAGGTCGGTCGCCATCACGGCCGCCCCTTCCAGGCTCGCCACGCCGCGCACCATGGCGGTATTGCCTTCCACATCGATCTGCGCGCCCAGACGGCGCAGCTCCTGCACGTGCATAAAGCGGTTCTCGAATATTGTCTCCACCATCATGGCGCTGTCGCTGGCAATCGCATTCAGCGCCATGAACTGCGCCTGCATGTCGGTCGGAAAGGCCGGGTAGGGGGCTGTACGCAGGTTGACGGATTTGGGGCGGCCGCGCATCTCCAGATGGATGGTATCGGCCTCCACACGTACCGCGGCACCCGCTTCGATCAGCTTCTCCAGCACGGTGTCGAGAATGTCGGCGCGCGTCTCGCGCAGGGTGATGTTACCCCCCGTTGCCGCAGCCGCCACCAGGAAGGTGCCGCTCTCGATGCGATCCGGCATGACACGGTGCGCAGCGCCATGCAAATGCTCCACGCCGACGATGGTGATGGTATCGCTGCCCGCGCCGCTGATGTTGGCGCCCATCTCGATCAGGCAGTTGGCCAGGTCCACCACTTCCGGCTCGCGCGCGGCGTTCTCCAGCACGGTCGTGCCTTCAGCCAGCGCAGCCGCCATCATCAGGTTTTCCGTGCCGGTCACGCTGACGAGGTCGAAGAAGAAACGGGTCCCCTTGAGACGCTTCGCCTGGGCATGGATGTAGCCATGCTCGATGGAGACCTGCGCCCCCATCGCCTGCAGACCCTTGATGTGCAGATCCACCGGGCGCGACCCGATGGCGCAACCGCCGGGCAACGACACCCTGGCCTCGCCAAAGCGCGCCACCAGCGGCCCCAGCACCAGCACGGATGCGCGCATGGTCTTCACCATGTCATACGGAGCCTCCAGCTTGCTGACATTGCCCCCGTGCAGCGTCACGTTCTCGCCGTCCACCTCTGCACGCACGCCCATCTGCTCCAGCAGCTTGCGCATGGTGACCACATCGTGCAGGTCCGGCACATTGCTCAGCTCGAGCGCTTCGGCACTGAGCAGGCTGGCGCACATGATGGGCAAGGCCGCGTTCTTTGCGCCGGAAATCCGCACCTCGCCGTGCAGCGGAGATCCGCCCTGTATTGCTAGTTTTTGCATGATTTAGTTGTCAGTCATAAGTCGTTAGTCATCAGTTGGTTTCGTCGCTTCGCACCTAGTGGCATGTCTGCCACCCGGCGTCTAACGTCTAACGACTGCTTTCCCACTCTTGCGGCGTAAATGTCTTGATGGACAGCGCGTGAACTTCGCCTTCCATTCTCGCGCCCAATGTCTTGTATACCCGCTGCTGGCGCTGCACGCGGCTCATGCCGGCAAACTCGTCGCTCACCACCACCGCTTCGAAATGGCGGCCATCGCCCACCACGTTGACGTAGCTGGCCTGCATGCCCTGCTCTATATTTTTCTGAATGCTCTCTGGAGTAACCGTCATGATTCTGAGTACCAAAATGAATTGATTATTCTGCCTGGCAGAGGGGCAGGGCGTCGGCAATGCCATACAGCTTGGCCAGGCTGAGCAGATTCTCCGGCACATGCGCGAAGCACAGCGTCACCTTGCTGCGTTGCGCTTCGCGCAGCCAGGACAGCAACAGGCTCACCGCAGACGAATCCACCGCCTCCACCCGCGCCAGGTCAACCACCAGCGAAGTCGCGCCCTGCAACTGCAGAGCGCTGCCATAGAGTGCGCTGGCCGTCGCCATGGTCAGGTTGCCATCCACTTCCAGCCGGTTGCCGTTGCGCGTGATCACTTGGCAGTAGCCTTCTTTGCCGGTGCAGTCGCTGCCGCCTGGTTCATCTCG
>DATDDN010000065.1:0-3889 GCA_036523795.1 Gallionellaceae bacterium
AACTTTGACACCCGCCAGAGAGTTGCTTTCGCTCATTTTCGCCTTCCATAAACTATTAATTACCAGTCTGGCCGATAATTGCTGAGCCCCTATCCCTGGCTGTGATGCTACCGCACTTTACACATGCTGTTCAATGTTTTACGCGCGAATCTTTCAGCGTTGCCAGAAGCGCGGGGTAAAAATGATCAGGAGGGTGAAGATTTCCAGACGCCCGATCAGCATGGCCAGGGTACAGATCCAGGTCTGGAAATCACTCAGCACACCGAAATTGCCGGCCGGCCCCACCACGCCCAGGCCCGGCCCGGCGTTGTTGACGCAGGCGATAACGGCGGAGAACGCCGAGATGAAATCCAGGCCGCTGATCAGCAGGGCAAAAGTCAGCGTCGCCACGCTCATGAAATACAGGAAGATGAAGCCCAGCACCGAAAACACGATGTTGTTGGGGATCACGTGACCACCGATTTTCATCGGGTTGATCGCGGACGGGTGCAGCAGCTTGCGGAACTCGCGCCCGGCCTGCTTGAACAGGATCATGGTGCGTATCATCTTGATGCCGCCGCCAGTCGAGCCTGAGCTGGCTGCCACACAGCTGAGGAACAGCATCCACATGGGGGCAAAGATCGGCCATTGATTGAAATCCTGACTGGCGAATCCGCAATCGGTGGCGAGCGACACCAGGTTGAAACTGGCGTGACGCAGCGCCGTCCAGAAACCGGGATATGTGCCCTGCCACCACAGGTACAGGCCTATGCCCAGACAGCTGGCCAGGATCACCAGGACCGTCGCAATGCCCTCGGTGTCATGCAAATAGTGTTTCAGGCTTTTCTCGCGCCACACCAGGAAATGCGTGGCAAAGTTCATCGCCGCCAGCAACATGAAGACGATCAGCACCGCTTCGATCGCAGGGGAATTGAAGTAGCCGACGCTGGCGTCATGCGTGGAAAAGCCGCCCAGCCCCATGGCGGCGAAAGCGTGGCACACCGCATCGAACCAGCCCATGCCTGCCGCCTTCAACGACGCGATGCAGGCAACAGTGATGCCGAGATAGACCAGCCACAGGTTGCGTGCCGTTTCAGTGATGCGCGGGGTCAGCGTCGAATCCTTCATCGGCCCCGGTGTTTCGGCCTTGTACAGCTGACGCCCGCCGATGCCAAGCAGGGGCAGGATCGCCACCGCCAGCACGATGATGCCCATGCCGCCCAGCCAGTTCAGCTCATGGCGCCACAGGTTGACGGCCTGCGGCAGGCTGTCGAGGCCGCTCAGCACCGTTGCCCCGGTGGTGGTCAGCCCGGACATGGTTTCGAAATAGGCATCGGTAAATGACAAGCCGGGCATCACCAGCAGCAGCGGCATCGTGGCAAAGGCCGGCATCGCCGTCCACATCACGGCGACCAGCAGATAACCGTGGCGTATGGACAGCTCACCGCGATAGCGCCGCGTCACCATCCACAGCAGCACGCCGGAAGCGAAGGTCCACAGCATGGCCAGCGCGAAATCGATCAGGGTCTCGTCGCCATAGATCAGCGAGGTCACGATCGGCATCAGGTAGGCGATGCTGAACACCACCAGCATCAGGCCCAGGGCGTGCAGAACCGTCAGCGTGCGCTGCATGGCCTGTCCTCTTCGTGCAGTGGGCAGCCAGGAACCGGCATCAGAAGAACCCCAAACCGACCTGGAACAGCTTTTCCACCTTGCGGATCATCTGCTTGTTGATCACGAACACGATCACGTGGTCGCCCGGCTCGATCAGGCGATCGTGATGCCCCATGATCACCACGCCGTTGCGCACGATGGCGCCGATGGTCGCGCCCTTGGGCAAGTCGATCTCGCCGATCAGGCGGCCCACCACCTTGGACGACTGACGATCGCCGTGCGCCACCAGTTCCAGCGCCTCGGCCGCGCCGCGACGCAGCGAGTGCACCGCCGCCACGTCGCCCTGGCGCACATAGGCCAGCAGCGAGCCGATGGTGACGTGGGCCGGCGACAGCGCAATATCGATCTTGCCGCCCTGCACCAGCCCCACATAGGCGCTGCGGTTGATCAGCGAAATCACCTTGCGTGCCCCGCCATTCTTGGCCAGCAGGGACGACATGATGTTGTTCTCGTCGTCATTGGTGAGCGCACAGAACACGTCCACGTCGTCGATGTTCTCGGACTGCAGCAGGTTCTCGTCGGTGCCGTCGCCATGCAGCACCAGCGTCTGCGACAGTTCGCTGGCCAGCTTCTCGCACGCCTTCTTGTTGTACTCGATCAGCTTGACCTGATAGTCGTCCTCCAGCGCCAGCGCCAGGCGCCGTCCGATATTGCCGCCGCCCACGATCATCACGCGTTTGGCCGCCTTGTCCATGCGCCGCAGCTCTTTCAGCACCGAGCGGATGTTTTCGGTGGCCGCGATGAAGAAAATTTCATCGCCCGCCATGATGACGGTGTCGCCCTCGGGAATGATAGGCCGGTCCTGGCGGAAGATCGCCGCCACCCGTGTGTCGATCTGCGGCATGTGCTCCTGCATGTACCTGAGCGGATTGCCCACCAGCGGGCCGCCCTCGAAGGCGCGCACCGCCACCAGCGACACGCGGCCATCGGCAAACTCCAGCACCTGCAGCGCCTCGGGAAACTCGATCAGCTTGCGGATGTAGTCGGTGAGGATCTGCTCGGGGCAGATGGAGAAATCGACACAGAAATTGTCAGTACTGAAAATCTCGGGATGCGCCAGGTAATCGGCAGATCGGATGCGCGCAATGCGCGTCGGGGTGTTGTACAGGCTGGCAGCCAGCTTGCATGCCACCATGTTGACTTCATCGCTCTGCGTCACTGCCAGCAGCATGTCGGCATCGGCGATGCCGGCCTGCTCCAGCACGGAAGGATGCGAGGCGTTACCGGCGAGCGTGCTCAGGTCGAAGCGGTCCTGCAGCTGGCGCAGCTTTTCGCCATCCGTGTCCACCACGGTGATGTCGTTGGCCTCGCTGACCAGATTTTCCGCCACCGTCGAGCCTACCTGCCCCGCCCCCAGAATCAAGATCTTCACGTCTACCGCCTTCCCCGTCGGCCTGCCGCACGCAGCTTGTCGCCTATTCTTGTATGCGCAGCCAGTTCTTCCACTCTTCGAACAGCTCGCCATCCAGCGCCGCCACCACCGAGCGTCGCCACACATCTCCCTGCTCGAAATCATCGTGCTCCAGGCTGCATGCGCGCCCGCCGGCCTCCTGCAGTATCAGGGCACCGGCGGCATAGTCCCACAGCTTCTGGCCGCCGTGCAAATACACGTCATAGCGCCCGGCCGCGGTGTAACACCAGTCCAGCGTGCTGGCGCCGAAATTACGCTGCGAAGCGAACGGCGGATGACTGGCCAGCTTTGCCGCCAGCCTGCTGTCCAGCCGTTTCAGGTCGACATTGGCCAGCGCTTCGGACAGGTTCTTTGCCACGCCGTGGCGCTGCAGTCGCGCGCCGTTGAGGAACGCGCCGCGCCCGCGCTCTGCGGCAAACGCCTCATCCGCCACCGGGTCATACACCACGCCCACGGTACTGATGCCATTGCGGATCAGCGCAACCGATACGGAAAAATAAGGCAGGCCACGCACAAAATTGGAGGTGCCATCGATCGGGTCGATGCACCACATGTCCTGGTGTCCGTCACCCCACATCTCGTTCTGCACGGCACCACTCATTTCCTCGCCCAGCACCGGCACGTTCATGATCGCCTGCAGCTTGCGCGACAGCGCTTCCTGCGCGGCGATATCCGCCTCGGTGCACAGGCTTCCGTCGCTCTTGCGCTGGTGCGCCACCTTCATGTAGCGCGGCATGATCTCCTCCGCCGCCACCAGCTTCACCGCCGCCACGATGGCGCGCAGCATGGCGCCCATCGAAGTGGCAGGCTGATCGTCGGCGAGCC
>DATDDN010000066.1:0-65133 GCA_036523795.1 Gallionellaceae bacterium
GCGAAACTGATGACGATGAGGACGAGCAGCTGTCGCCTGCGCTGCAGATTCCTGCGGGCGCAAAGAATTACATCACGCCCGCCGGTCACCGACGTCTGAAAGACGAACTGGACCAGCTGTGGAAGGAAGAGCGTCCTGCGCTGGTGCAGACCATCGCGTGGGCAGCTTCCAACGGAGATCGCTCGGAAAACGGTGACTACATCTATGGCAAAAAGCGCCTGCGCGAGATCGATCGGCGTATCCGCTTCCTGGCCAAGCGTCTGGAAAACGCGGAGGTGGTCGATCCCGAGCAGCGTGGCGAATGTGAGCAGATCTTCTTTGGCGCCACCGTGACGGTCTGCGGTTCGGATGGCTGCGAGCGGGTCTACTGCATCGTTGGCGTGGATGAGGCCGATGCCGGGCGTGGATTGATCAGCTGGGTGTCGCCACTGGCGCGCGCCCTGATCAAGGCGCGCATCGACGACGTGGTAAGCCTGCGCCTGCCCAATGGTGTGGAAGAGCTGGAAGTGGTGGATGTCAGTTATCGCGCCATCAGCCTGGGCGATTGAACCGGGCCGTATTCAGGGATCAGTAGCGGCGGAACAGCAGCCAGCTCAGATAGATCACCAGCACGATGATGATGGGCAGGATGAGGGCAACCGCCTTGCGCGAGCCGCTCACCAGTTTGGCGCTCATGTTCTGGATGGATTCGGCGCGATCCTGGATGCGCTCGGTGCGCTCGTATTGCTTCTGCACCATGGCAAATTGTTCGCGTTGCAGCGCGAGCGCCTCGGCCTGGCGCTCCAGCTGGATTTTCTGGTTGTCGCGGATTTCTTCCAGCACCGCAGCCAGCCGCTGCATTTCCTGCTCGCTCATGCGAATCCCTAGTGCTTGCCGGTGCTGCCGAAGCCGCCTGCGCCGCGCTGGCTGGCCGGGAATTCTTCCACTATATTGAACTGCACCTGCAGCACCGGCACGATCACCAGCTGCGCCATGCGTTCCATCGGCATCAGGGTAAAGGGATGATGCCCGCGGTTCCACAATGAGACAAAGATCTGCCCCTGGTAATCCGAATCGATCAGGCCGACCAGGTTGCCCAGCACGATGCCATGCTTGTGGCCGAGACCGGAGCGCGGCAGGATCATCGCGGCATAGTGCGGGTCGCCCAGGTGCAGCGCGATACCGCTGGGAATCAGTTCGCACTGACCGGGGGCAACCACCATGTTGTGGTCGATGCAGGCGCGCAGGTCGATGCCGGCCGAGCCCGGTGTGCCGTAACCGGGAGGGTGTTCATGCAGGCGCGGGTCGAGAATTTTTACATCCACTTTTTTCATGATCATTTCCCTTTGAGCTGAATGAGGTGATGCAGCAGCGCGCGTGCCTGGCTCAGTTTGTCGGCGCGCGGCAGCCGGTGTTCGCCCGCATCATCGAATAACACCAGTTCGTTGTCGTCAGCGCCAATGGCCTGCTGTGCCAGGTTGGCAGCAAGCAGCGGCAGCTTCTTGGCGCGACGTTTCTGTTCCGCATATTCCCTGAGATTCTCGCTCTCCGCGGCAAAGCCCACGCAGAACGGCGGCCGCGGCAGGGCAGCGACATGGGCCAGGATGTCAGGGTTGGGTACCAGCTCAAGGGTCAGGCTGGCGCTGCTTTTCTTGATCTTCTGGGCATTGGGCTGTGCGACGCGATAGTCCGCCACGGCGGCCACGCCGATGAAGATATCGCAGCCGGCGACATGCTGTTTCACCGCCTCGAACATCTCGGCGGCGCTGGTGACATTCACCACGGTGGCGCCCTGCGGCCTGGATAACGCGGTGGGGCCGGACACCAGCGTGACCTGCGCACCCAGCTCAAGCGCTGCCTGTGCGATGGCATAACCCATCTTGCCCGAGCTACGGTTGGTGATGCCGCGCACCGCGTCGATGGCTTCGTAGGTGGGGCCGGCGGTGAGCAGCACGCGGCTTCCCGCCAGCAGTTTGGGCTGCAGACTGGCCAGGATGTCCTGCGCCAGCTGTTCCGGTTCGAGCATGCGGCCCATGCCTTCTTCGCCGCAAGCCTGCGCGCCGCTGGCCGGGCCGAGGACCGTAATGCCGTCCGTCCTGAGCTGCGCGATGTTGCGCTGCGTGGCCGGGTTTTCCCACATCTGCCGGTTCATCGCCGGGGCCACGATGAGCGGGCAATTGCGCGCCAGGCACAGTGTGGAGAGCACATCGTCGGCAAGACCATGGGCCAGCTTGGCGATGAAGTCGGCGCTGGCCGGGGCGATCACGATCGCATCGGCGGCACGGCTCAGGTTGATGTGTGCCATGCCGTTGTCGGAATCCTGCCACTGGCTGGTCAGAACCGGCCGGCCGGAAAGGGCCTGCAGCGTGGTGGCGGTGATGAAGTGGCCGGCAGCTTCGGTCATCGCAGCCTGTACTTCGACTCCCTGTCTGGTGAGCAGGCGCAGCAGTTCTGCCGCCTTGTAGGCGGCAATGCCCCCGGTGAGGCCGAGCACGATGCGCGTGGGAGTTGTGGTGGCTTGCATAGTCCGGCTATCTTAACAAAATACTGCGGTGCAGGCCTCCAGACTCAAAAAAGCAGCGACGCCGGCTTTCCTGTTCGTGCATGGTTTGCTGCAGGCTAGAAATCCAGTGTGCTGGTTAGCCAAACGCGCTGCTTGAAGTAGACCTCGGCCACCGCGTTGACCGTGCCGTATTTTGTATAGTGTTCGTCGGTCGCATTCTGCACTACTAAGGCCACGTCTGCGCTGCGGCCATGTTCAAGCTTGAACGTCTTTGCCAAACGCAAATCAAGTCGCTGCATCCAATTTTCGCGTGTTACGTCCGGACTGACATCGCTAATGCGCACGGCATCTCTGAAGTAATAGCCAGCACTGAATTGCCATGAATTGCCCAGTGATTGTGACAGTAACAGGCTGCCACTGCCCGTCGGGACAGTCTGCGGGAATTGCTCAAGATATTCTGTGCGGTAGAAATTCTGAATTTGCGCCCCAAAGGTCGGGTTGTAATACTGTGTAGGCGTGCCCGTCAGGGAGGCAGAGGCTTGCTGATAGGCGTAGTTGAAGACAAGGAAGCTCAGCCCATCATCCCAGTGGTAACCGTGGCATCGAATCCCTTGTATTCGGCGGAGAGCAGGTTCTTGTACGAGTCCGGGGCAGAGTTGGGATCGCCGGTAGTGACGTACTTATCCCACCAGATCAGATCACTTACCTGATCTATATACATCCGCGCATCAATAGTGAGTCCCAGTGACTGAAAGTCACCGATGTAGGCAATTTCCCTGGACAGGACTCTTTCCGGGGTCAGCGGCGTGACGGGCGGCACATAAGCCCCGCCCCAGATCGTGTTATTTGCCGCAATGAATGCTTCTGACATTACAGGGCTGCGAGTGGCTGTTGAGACTCCAATACGCATGGTGTGCTGCGGTGTGAAATGATGGCTGATGGAGGCGCGAGGCGAGTTGTTCCTGCTACCCATGCCATTGTCTTCATACATGGTGCCAATATTCAGCACGGTAGTGCTGGTGATGCGCCATTCTTCGTGAGCAAATAGCTGCCATGGGCTTACCGCATGAGGTTGCCCAAGAAACAGCTGATAGTCGGCATAGTCGCGACGCAAGCCAGCACCCCATACCAGACGGTTATTTTCGTTCAGCTGATTGGTGTTTTGCATCTCCAGTTCCTTGCGCTGACTATACACGGGCAATTCGGTGAATCCCTGTGCAATGGATACTGGGGGCGTGGCCGTGAGTTTGTTTCCCTGGCATGCTGCTGAATCGATACACTGGTATGGGTCAAGATAGCTGCGGCTGCTTTGCGAATAAGTCAGTTTGGTTTCATTGCTGGCAGGCCATACGTGCACCCAACTGGTTTGAATAAAATTGCTATTCGAGATGGTCTCGCGGAACGCATCTTCCGGGCGACCTGCGACGCCGAGTCCAAATACACCAAAACTCCTGCCCAGCTGCACATCAATATTGTCCGTCGCATTAGGGTGATAGTTGCTGCGGAAATTGAAAATATGCGTCTCGTTGTGATCGTTGAGCCTGGTATCGTCAATCCCGCGATCAGCGCGGGAGCCGAGTGAGATGCGGTAATCGAATTGCTCCCCGGCCTTGCCAAACCTGACTGAAGAGTCTGAGGCATCTCCCTCCGTTACTGAAATGCTGCCGCCGTTCTGGCTTGCCGCATCACGTGTGATGATGTTGATGACCCCATAGAATGAATTGGTGCCGTATGCGGAGGTGGCAGGGCCGCGCACCACTTCGATGCGCTCAATGTCCTCGATCATGATGGGCATATCTGCCCAATTTACCCCACCGAACGGTGGAAAATAAACGCTGCGGCCATCGATCAGTATCTGCATTCGATGCGCATATTCATCCGATGAGCCATGCAGTGAAACTACAGGGCGATTGGCATCGGCAAACCCCACATACATGCCGGGCACGAGACGCATCAGGTCAGGAATGGTCCTGAAACCGGATGCCCGTATCATTTCCCGGTTGATAACGGTCATTGCACTGGGGGCCTCAGACAAAGGTTGAGACAGGCGCGACGCGGTCAGGACGACGGGAAAATCCTGGTAAAAATAGTCACTGGTTGGCGTGTTTTCCTCCGCATGCCCAGTCTGCCCATACAGCAACAGCATGGAAATCAGCAGCGGGCCAGTTTGTTTACCTGGACGGAAAACTATGGGTGCAACCTTTGCAGAAGATGAGCGTTGATAACGAGCGGAGATACGGGAACGCAAGTGCCGTACAGAGAGAGGGCCGTTTTTAAAGTGCTTCATGGTTATGTTTATGATTATTCTGGCGGACTGCACTGTCTCAGTTGATCCAGAGCCGGTTTTCCTGCTAGCTGCGCTAAAGGCCCCAATATCAATTATGTAGATAATATACTAATATAATCATGAAGAAAGTGAGATTTTATGCGCCAGTGGCCATTGAGTGGCGGAAAGTCTAAACGCTGCTCAGTTGGCACAGTGGTGGCAGGGTCTTGCCCTGATAGAGGCCGCTTGCTCGGGTAAAATACGCCTTTGCGATTGAAATCGGGTTACAGCATGGCCGCAACAGGCGTAATGGAAAAAGGCGGGGAGGACGGTGTCGCCGTGGTGTCCGGCGGCGGGCGCCCCAGCACGGCCGACCAGGCCGCGCTGCTGGGCATCTATCTGCCCAACATGCGCCAGCGCTTCAAGGACGAGGTGAATCGCCTCACCACTGCCGGTGCCATGCACGAGCTGCTGGTCAAGGCCGGTGTCTGGGAGCCGGAAGCAACCGAACTGAGCTTCCCGCTCAGTTACCTGTATGCTTGGCACTGGCTGCACCACAACGTACACGAGCGCTATCGCGCCCAGCTGCTGGAATCGTTCCGCGGTGGCAAATTCGGCTTCCTGATGGATTTGTTGCTGCGCGACAGCGGCGCGGACTTTCTTGCGGGTTACCTGCAATACTGGGCCAGCTACGCCGGCCCCGCACTCAAACAGCAGCAGGAATACCAGCAATTGCTGGCGCGCCGCGGCGGCGATGCGCAGCAGCTGGCGGCAGACATGCAGGCCAGCTGGCAGAAACTGGGCCTGTTCAACAAGAGCTACATGGTGCTGTTCAAGGACGTGGGCCGCGAGGAGCGCGAACGCTACGAGGGCATGCTGGGAGTGGAAGACTCGCAGCGCCTGGCACTGGTGGATGCACTGCCTGACCCGCTGTCGGGCAACCTGAAGCCTCGCTTCACCAAACTGGGCATCATCCCGGCCATGGGGTGCCCGCAGACCTGCCGCCATTGCATGTTTACCTGGCGTCCGCCCAAGCCCAAGCATGAGGATCCGGCCAAGGTATTCGAGCTGGTGGATCAACATACCGACAGCGTGCTGTTCACCGGTGGCGATCTCACCCGGCAGCTGGAACATTTCTATGCGGCGATCCGCACCATGCGCCACATCAAGACGTTTGCACTGCTGCTGAACGGCGATTTTGCCGACACGCCGCAGGTAGCCAACGAGGTGCTGGGCAAGATGGCCGCGGCGATCAAGAGCCGGCCGAAGAAATGGCCGCAGGCCATGGTGCTGCTGCAGATCAGCTTCGATGAGTTTCACCAGGAAGTGTATGTGGACAAGCACGGCCTGCTGGCCGAGCGCATCCCGGTGGCCAAGATTGCCAACATCGTCGAGGCCTACCCGCGCTATGCGCAACAGGTGCAGCTGGCGCTGCTGCACAAGCAGAACAGCCTGAATTTCTCCCATGACGTGTTGCACAAGGGCGTGTTTGCCCGGCTGGCGGCCGAGCTGGGGCGACGTGGCCACCAGCTGCAGGTGCTCAGCGTGCAACCGGCGCCACGGCTGAAACGCAACCCGCGTGCGCCAGAGCAGCCCGTGCAGCTGGTCAAGGACGCCACCTTCATCCTCGCCAAACATCCGCACAGCCCGGTGCTGCTGACCAGCTCCACCATCGATGGCTACGGCCGTGCCGCGCTGCTGGAAGAGTGGGAAACGGTCAAGGAGAAGGATCTGCTGAACCAGGTGCTGAGCGAGGGGCCGCCGCCCGGCGAAACTTTTGATATCGACATGATGGTGTGGTTCAACGGCTGGGTCACCCTGTTCAATGCAGTTCACGTCTGCCTGGGTGATTTCTACCAGGATGGCTTCGACACCATACTCGCGCGCCAGCGCAAGGATCCGCTCAGCCATGCGCTGCAGCGCTTTGACCGGCGCCTGCTCGATCTCTATGCCGAAATCAGGCCAGACCTGCCGGAAAAGATTGCCAAGGCGACCGGGCCGCACCACCTGTTCCATTCACTCACCGAAGACCCGGCGCTACGCCTGCACCTGACCCGCCGCCTGATCGAGCTGCAGTAACGCATTGCCGGCTCCGCATCCGCTGTCCCCAGTGGTAATATCCGCTCACTGCCTGAACAGAAAGCGAGAGCTCGATGGGGATAAACGACTGGCCGGAAGGTGAACGCCCGCGCGAAAAGCTGCTGCAGCGTGGCGCGGCGGCATTGTCCGATGCCGAGTTGTTGGCCATCTTCCTGCGCACCGGCGTGGTGGGGCAGAGCGCGGTGGATCTGGCGCGGCAGCTGCTGGTGCGCTTCGGCTCGCTGACCGAGCTGTTTTGCGCCAGTGAAGCCGAATTCTGCGCCATTCACGGCATGGGCCAGGCCAAGTATGTGCAGCTGCAGGCCGTGCTGGAAATGTCGCGACGCGCCCTGGGCGAGGAAATGCGCAGCGGCGACGCGCTCAGCTCGCCGCGCGCCGTGCGCGACTACCTGCAGCTGATGCTGCGCAGCCGCGAGCAGGAAGTGTTCATGGTGATCTTCCTCGATGCGCAGCATCGCGTGCTGGCGGCCGAAGAACTGTTTCGCGGCACGCTCACGCAAACCAGCGTGTACCCGCGCGAGGTGGTGAAGCGAGCGCTGCACCACAATGCCGCCGCCACCATCCTCGCCCACAACCATCCTTCCGGCGTGGCAGAACCCAGCCAGTCCGACCAGCTGCTGACCGACGCGCTGAAGCAGGCACTGTCCCTGGTGGACGTGCGCGTGCTCGACCATTTCATCGTGGCAGGCGCAGGCAGCCTGTCTTTTGCGGAACGCGGGCTGCTGTAGCGGAAGCATGCACACATGAACGGCGACGACAGGGCACACATCAACTGGCAGGCCGACGCAAGCGGTGCGGCAACCATGCATTGCAGCGGTGCCTGGACGGTGCGCGGCATCCAGCAGCTGGAGTCCGCGCTGGATACGCTGGCCTGGCCGGGTGAGCAGCAGCTGGTGCTCGATGCGTCTGGCATCGTCACGCTGGACACCAGCGGTGCCTGGCTGCTGCACCGCACCCTGCAGATGCTGCAGCAGAGCGGCAAGAGTGTGATCCTTCAGGGCATGCAACCCGGCTTCAACACCTTGCTGCAGCTGGTGGCGGCGCGCGCGACTGGCGCCGGCCACGAATTGCCGGCCCGCAAGGGTGCACTGGATCGTCTAGGGCGGATGGCATGGAAATGGCTGCAGGACATGGTGGGCATGTTTGCCTTTGTCGGCGAGATTTCCATCGTGTTGCTGCACTCGCTGCTGCGCCCCGCGCGTTTGCGCTGGCGTCCCATCCTGTACAACCTGCAGACTGCCGGTTTCGAGGCGCTTCCCATCACTGGTTTGCTGTCGTTCCTGATGGGTGTGGTGATCGCCTATCAGGGGGCGGATCAGCTGCAGCGCTTCGGCGCCAACATCTATGTGGCCGACATGGTGGGCTTCACCATGCTGCGCGAGCTGTCGCCCATGCTCACCGCCATCATCGTCGCGGGCCGTTCCGGCTCGGCCTATGCGGCGCAGATCGGCACCATGAAAGTGACCGAGGAGATCGACGCACTTCGCACCATCGGCATCGTGCCGCATGAACTGCTGGTGATTCCCAAGATGCTGGCGCTGATGATCGCGCTGCCGCTGCTGACCGTATTTTCCGACATGGCCGGCCTGTTCGGCGGCATGATCATGGCGAGCACCAAGCTCAACATCAGCTACGGCGTTTTTCTAGATCGCATCGGCGATGCGGTGAACCTGTCCTCCTTCCTCACCGGCGTGGTGAAGGCGCCGGTGTTTGCCGTGATCATCGCCAGCGTGGGCTGCTTCCAGGGCTTCCAGGTCAGCGGCAGCGCGGACAGTGTGGGGCGGCAGACCACCATGAGCGTGGTGCACTCCATCTTCCTGGTGATCGTGGCCGATGCGTTGTTCTCGCTGGTATTCAATTGGCTGAAAATATGAGCACGGGTGCGCAACAAGTTGACGCGGTGATCGACATCCGCAAGCTGCACACCAGCTACGGCGCGGCCGTGGTGCACGAGGATGTCAGCCTTTCCGTGCGCAAGGGCGAGACCTTCGCGCTGGTGGGCGGCAGCGGCTGCGGCAAGTCCACGCTGTTGCGCGCCATCATCATGCTGCTGCGCCCCGATTCCGGCTCGATCCGCGTGTTCGGGCAGGAAGTGATCGGGCTGAATGACGAGCAGGCGCTGCCGCTGCGGCGGCGCTGGGGGGTGATGTTCGAGCGCGGCGCCTTGTTCAGCGCGCTCACCGTCGCGGAAAATGTCGCCATGGTGTTGCGTGAGCACACCCAGCTCAGCCCCAGGCTGATCAACGAAGTGGTGGCGCTCAAGATTGCGCTGACCGGGCTGCCGGCCAGCGCGGGCAACAAGTACCCGAGCGAGCTGAGCGGCGGCATGCGCAAACGTGCCGCCCTTGCGCGCGCCATCGCACTGGACCCCGAGCTGCTGTTCCTGGATGAGCCTACCGCCGGGCTGGATCCATTCAGCGCCAGCGGCATCGACGAGCTGGTGCAGAGTTTGCATCAGGCGCTGGGATTGACCATCATGATGGTGACGCACGATCTGGACTCGTTGTGGCGTGTGGCGGATCGCGTCGGCGTGCTGGATAGCGGGCGCATACTTGGGGTGGACACGATGGAAGAGCTGGCACAGGCAGAGCATCCGGTGATCCGAGAATATTTCTACGGGCCGCGCGGCCGCGCCGCGCAGGAGCAGACATGGAAGAAAAGGTGAATTTTGCGGTGGTCGGCGTGTTCGTGCTGCTGCTGGGCGCGGCGTTGCTGGGGGGCGTGCTGTGGTTCAGCAGCGGCAAGTCCTACGGCACGGCATACGACAATTATCACGTGTACATGAAGGAGTCCGTAACCGGTTTGAGCCTCAATTCGACCGTGCGCTACCGCGGCGTGGAGGTGGGAAAGGTGCGCAAGATCGTGCTGGCGCCGAACAATGTGGAGCAGGTGCAGCTGACCCTGGGCATCCTGCGCGGCACGCCGATCAAGGTGGATACCGTCGCTGTCCTGCAGACACATGGCCTCACTGGCCTGGCCTACGTCGAGCTCAACGGCGGCAGCCAGCAGGCACCGCTGCTGCAAAAGCAGGCTGGTGAAGAGTACCCGGTAATCAAGACAGAGCCCTCGCTGATGCGGCGCCTGGACAGCTCGGTGAGCGGTTTGCTGAGCAACCTGAACCACGTTGCAGAAAATCTGAACGCGACACTGAACGAGCAGAACCGCAATGCCCTGAAAAAGACGCTGGCCGATCTGCAGACGGTGGCGCACACCCTGGCTGCCCGCGCACCGGCGATCGACAGCTCGCTGCGCGATGCGGCGCACACGCTGAACAACACGGCGAAGATGAGTGACGACCTGCCGCAGCTTGCCCAGCGTGTGCAGCGCACCGCTGATGTCTTCGAGCGCATGGCGGAGCAATGGGCACTGGCGGGCGGCAGTGCGGCCAGTGCAGTTGGCAGCACCCAGCAATTCACCCGCGAGACGCTGCCGGAAATTCACCAGCTGGTGCACGAGCTGCGCGAGCTGACCAATTCGCTGCGCCGTGTCAGCGACCAGCTGGAGCAGAACCCCAGCACGTTGCTGTATGGCAAGCCCAAGCCAAAACGCGGGCCCGGAGAGTGAGGCGACCATGAATCATTCCATCCGCTGTCCCGGCCTGCTGTGCATGTCGGCTGCCTGTGTCGCAACGCTACTGCTGGCGGGCTGCATCAGCTTTCCGGGGCAGCAGGCAGAGCGGCAAACGCTGTACAGACTCGACGCCCAGTTGCCGGGCACGGTGTCGGTGGCAAGACGCGATGCGGTTCTGGCGATCAGCATGCCGCAGGCGCAGCCGGGTGCGCAGAGCGCAGCCATGGCCTATGTGCAGCAAGCACATCAGGTGGATTACTATGTCAGCAGCCGCTGGGCCGATACACCGGCGCGCATGCTGGAGCCATTGTTGTTGCAGGCGCTGACGGTGGGCGGCGGTTTTCGCGCGGTGGTCAGCAACGACAGGACGGTGGCGGCCGACTACCGGCTGGACAGCGAATGGCTGCGCTTGCAGCAGGAATTCGGGCAGCCGCCCAGCCGTATGCATCTCACCCTGCGTGTGCAGCTGGTCAATCTGCACACGCGTCAGGTGGTGGCCGCACAGGAGATTGACGAGGTTGAACCAGCCGACAGCGAAAATGCCCACGGCGGGGTGATGGCGGCCAATCGCGCGATGCAGCGTGTGTTGGGCAGGGTGGTGACATTTTGTGCCGACAATGCGGTGGCACGTTGATCAAGCAGAACACCGTTCGTGCTGAGCGTAGTTGGCCTGGCCAGTGGAGTCGACGCATGAACAGATCCTTCCACTTCGCTGCGCTCAGGACGAGCGGTCGGGACATAAGCTCTTAGCAGGGCTGACGCATCACCCCGTGCAGCGGCATCGGGTTCCAGTGGGTAATCGCCCAATCCAGAATTTCCTTCACCGAATTACTTTCCAGTGCCTGCGGCGGGTTTTGGCACAAGAAATTCAGTACGCGCAGCAGCGTGGGAGCCGGGTTGGCGGCATCCACCGGCGCAGCCAGCGTCTGCTTGCTCAGCTTCTCTCCGTCAGCATTCACGGCAATGGGCAGGTGCATGTAATGCGGCTGCGGGTAGCCAAGCAGCCGCTGCAGCCAGATCTGGCGTGCGGTGGAGGTGAGCAGGTCGGCGCCGCGCACCACATGGCTGATGTTCTGGAAGTCGTCGTCCACCACCACTGCCAGTTGGTAGGCAAACAGGCCATCGGCGCGCAGCACCACGAAATCGCCGATCTCCGCTTCCAGGTCCTGGCTGATGCGGCCTTGCAGGGCATCTTCAAACTCGATGTTGCCTGCCCTCTCTCCCTGGTTGGGCGAGGGTTGGGGTGAGGGTGGCGAGGGCTCACGCATCCCCCTCACCCTTGATCCCTCTCCCACGAGGGGAGAGGGGAGGTGGTCGGTGCGCACCCGCCAGGCGCGAGCCTCGCGTCCAGGCGGCAAGCCATGGCGACAGGTACCAGGATAGATCTGTCCCTCGATGCCGTGCAGCGCCGAGTCGGCAATCTCGCGTCGGGTGCAGCCGCAGGGGTAGGCCATGCCGCTCTGCTGCAGTGTGTGCAGCGCTTCGCGATAGGCAACATTGCGCTGGCTCTGGTACAGCACGGTTTCATCCCAGTGCAGGCCGAAACATTCCAGCGTGCGCAGGATGTCGTCCGCAGCGCCTGGCACGCAGCGCGGCGTGTCGAGATCTTCCATGCGCACCAGCCACTGGCCTTGTTGCGCGCGGGCATCGAGAAAACTGCCGACGGCGGTGACTAAGGAGCCGAAATGGAGTGGGCCAGTGGGGGAGGGAGCGAAACGCCCGCGATACTTGGAAGAGGATGCCATTCGGTCATAGGTTGGGTGGAGCGCAGCGATACCCAACGGTATTCGGAAAGTGATGGGCATCGCTACGGCTCAACCCATCTTTCGTTGACTAGCTAGCAGGAGAATCCGCTATCGGATTCTAGATATTTTGGTGCAGCAGAATTCTTGCATCCGCTTGTACAAATATAGCGAAAGCCTGGCTCACCTTTTTCACAATCCCTCGCCGATTCGCCGTATTCCACTCGTTTATAAGAGGCTCCAGCTAGAGGGGTGTGCCCGTTTTTGTCGCACATAAAACTTGCAGGTATCCAGTTTTTGCCATAGGTGGCACGGCACTCTTTAATAAATTCATATTTTTGGTGTTTTGTATGTGCGTCTCTGTAGTCGGAATCTGGGAAAACTGTGCCGTATTCAGCAATATATTTGTATTTGGTTTCCTTTGGATAAATTGAGTACAGAATGAGTTTATGTTTGTTCCCCTCCCCCGTACCCACAATGGACAGTGAATAACTGTCGTTGGCTATCGATGCGAATACGTAATATTCATCATCGCTAAGAGCCTCTGCGCTCAAAAGTGCAAACATCAAACTGAGTAGAATTAGGATGCGCATTTGCAGCATTCTCTCAGAGTTAAGCCACCGCCACTGCCTCTTCCTCAAACTCCAGCGCGACCTTGCCATCCTTCACGTCCACGGTGACCTTGCCGCCGTTGGCCAGGCGGCCAAACAGCAGTTCGTCGGCGAGGGCGGAGCGGATGGTGTCCTGGATCAGGCGCGACATTGGGCGGGCGCCCATCAGCGGGTCGAAGCCCTTGTCGGCCAGATAATCCTTGAGTGCGTCGGTGAACACGGCTTCCACCTTCTTCTCGTGCAGTTGCTCTTCCAGCTGCATCAGGAATTTGTCCACCACACGCAGGATGACTTCCTTGTCCAGCGCGGCAAAGGAGATGATGGCATCCAGGCGGTTGCGGAATTCCGGGGTGAACAGGCGCTTGATGTCGGCCATCTCGTCGCCGGTGGCAGCGGTCTTGGTAAAGCCGATCTGCACCTTGTTGATCGCCTCTGCACCGGCGTTGGTGGTCATGATGATCACCACGTTGCGAAAGTCAGCCTTGCGACCGTTGTTGTCGGTCAGTGTGCCGTGGTCCATCACCTGCAGAAGGATGTTGAAGATGTCCGGATGGGCTTTTTCTATCTCGTCCAGCAGCAGCACGCAATGCGGCTGCTTGGTGATGGCTTCGGTGAGCAGGCCGCCCTGTTCGAAGCCGACGTAGCCGGGAGGCGCACCGATCAGGCGCGACACGGCATGGCGCTCCATGTATTCGGACATGTCGAAGCGATGGATAGGCATGCCCATGATGTAGGCCAGCTGGCGTGCCACTTCGGTCTTGCCCACGCCGGTGGGGCCGGAGAACAGGAAGCTGCCGATGGGCTTCTGCGGGTTGCCGAGGCCGCTGCGCGACATCTTGATGGCTTTTGCCAGCGCATCGATGGCAGCATTCTGGCCGAACACCACGGACTTGAGGTCGCGTTCCAGCGTCTTCAGGGTGTTGCGGTCGTCGTGCGACACGGTGCGCGCCGGGATGCGTGCGATCTTGGAAATGATCTCCTCGATCTCGTGCTTGCCAATGGTTTTCTTCTGCTTGGACTTGGGCAGGATGCGCTGTGCTGCTCCGGCTTCATCCAGCACGTCGATAGCCTTGTCGGGCAGGTGACGGTCGTTGATGAAGCGTGCAGACAGCTCGGCCGCGCTCGTGATGGCCGCGGTGCTGAATTTGACGCTGTGATGCTCTTCGAAGCGGGACTTGAGGCCCTTGAGGATCTCGACGGTCTGCTCGATCGACGGCTCGGGCACGTCCACTTTCTGGAAGCGGCGTGACAGGGCGTGGTCCTTCTCGAAGATGCCGCGATATTCCTGGTAGGTGGTGGCGCCGATGCACTTGAGCTGGCCGCTGGAGAGCGCCGGTTTGAGCAGGTTGGAAGCGTCCATGGTGCCGCCGGAGGCTGCGCCTGCGCCGATCAGGGTGTGGATTTCATCGATGAAAAGGACCGAATTTTCGGTGTCCTTGAGTTCCTTCAGCACGGCCTTCAGGCGCTGCTCGAAATCGCCACGATATTTGGTGCCGGCCAGCAATGCGCCCATGTCCAGCGAATAAACCTGGGCGTCCTTCAGGATCTCGGGCACGTCGCCTTTGGTGATGCGGAGCGCCAGGCCTTCTGCGATGGCTGTCTTGCCCACGCCGGCCTCGCCAACCAGCAGCGGGTTGTTCTTGCGGCGACGGCACAGGGTCTGGATCACGCGCTCGAGTTCAAGGTCGCGGCCGATCAGCGGATCAATCTTGCCCGACAGGGCCTGTGCGTTGAGATCCACGGTGTAATTCTTGAGCGCGCCGTCCTCGCTGACATTTTCCTGGGCTGCTTCCTGATCAGGAGATTGCTTCTGACTGGGCACTTCCGGTGTTTTGTTGATGCCATGGGCGATGTAATTGACCACGTCCAGGCGGGTGATGCCGCGCTGGTTGAGGAAATACACGGCATGAGACTCCTTCTCGCCGAACAGGGCGACCAGGATGTTGGCGCCGGTGACTTCCTTCTTGCTGGTGGACTGCACATGCAGGATGGCGCGCTGAATCACCCTTTGAAACCCTACGGTTGGCTGGGTCTCTACCTCGTTGGTGCCGGGTGCGCGCGGCGTATGTGTTTCGATATGGTTGGTCAGCACGCTGCGCAGTTCGTCGATGTCTGCGCCGCAGGCACGCAGCACATGGGCTGCCGACGGGTTGTCCAGCATGGCCAGCAGCAGATGTTCGACCGTAATGAATTCGTGTCGTTTCTGGCGCGCTTCTACAAAAGCCAGGTGCAGGCTTACTTCAAGTTCTTGCGCGATCATTTACTCTTCCTCCATGCTGCAGCGTAATGGGTGGCCGTTCTGTACGGCGAAATCGGTTACCTGGGTAACCTTGGTTTCTGCGACGTCACGCGTATAGACGCCACAAACTGCAGAGCCTTCCTTATGCACTTTGAGCATGACTTGCGTGGCGCGTTCACGGCCCATGGCAAAGAAGGTCTGCAACACCTCAACCACAAACTCCATGGTCGTAAAGTCATCGTTCAGCAGAATGACCTTGTAGAGCCTGGGTGGTTTGGTCTTGCTGCGCTCTGCCTCAAGCAGAGAGGCGCTTTCGTGTTTGGTGGTCATGCTTATAGTGTCACAGTTCTTACAACGTAGTATCTGGTGATTGCGAGGCCTTTTTCAAGCATATTTGAAAGAATTTAAAAAACACGAATTAAATGCTTGACTGTTTTACTAGATTAGTAGTAAAAAGTGCTTGGGTGTTTGATTCAAAGTATCTGCAGTACTGGTTTTGCCATGCGCGGTCTTGGAAATCAAACAGTGTGACGGGAATCCACCCGGTTTTTAAGTAAGGAAGTAAGACATGGCAAACGGTACAGTGAAGTGGTTCAACGATGCTAAAGGTTTCGGTTTCATCACTCCGGATGACGGCAGCGAAGATCTGTTCGCGCACTTCTCCGCGATCAATATGAGCGGCTTCAAGTCGCTGAAAGAAGGTCAAAAAGTGACTTTCGATATCGTGCAAGGCCCCAAGGGCAAGCAAGCCTCTAACATCCAGACCGCATAATCACGGCGCTGAATGCTAAAGCCCGCTACCTGATGTAGCGGGTTTTTTTTCGTCCGTTATGCCGGGCGAATAGACTCAGGCTGTGCCAAATTTGGTTTCCACCATCACTCCAATTTCTTTCAGGAACGGGGTGGGCAGGATGCCGCCGGCGCAGACGATTATCCCGTCGTTGGGGAGGTCCACCTCTTTCCCCTCATAGTCGATCACGACGTTGTCGGCACCAATACGCTTCACTTTGGACTTGAGCATCACCCTGATGCGTCCCCGTTCCTGCATGGCCTGCAGACGTTCGCGGTTTTTGGCTTTGCCGCGGCCAAAGGCCTCGCTGCGGTAGGACAGTGTGACCGTGGTGCCGGGCTCTTCCGCAATGGCGATGGCTGCCTCGAGCGCGCTGTCGCCACCGCCTACCACCAATACGTGCATGTTGCGGTATTGCTCCGGGTCGATCAGGCGGTACACCACCTTCGGTTGTTCTTCACCCTGCACTTCAAGCTTGCGGGGCGTGCCGCGGCGGCCGATGGCGAGCAGGATGGCACGGGTTTCGTAGGTCTGTCTGGTGGTTTTGACGATATAGCCCTTGTCGGTCTTGGTAATCCCTTCCATGCGCTCGTTGTAGTTGATCCTGATGCCGGTTTTCTGAATGACCCCATGCCAGAATTCCAGCAGTTTTTCCTTGCTGATTTCACCCATCTTGACGTGGCCGATGATAGGCAGTTTTACCGGGGCGGTCATCGCAATCTTGTTGCGCGGGTACTGGAAAATGGCGCCACCGAGGGAGGTTTCCTGTTCCAGCGTCACATAGCGCAATTTTTTCTCGATGGCCCCCAGGGTGCCGGCCAGCCCGGCCGGTCCTGCGCCGACGACGACCACGTCATACTGATTGTTGCTGCCCTTTAGTTTTGCAATGGATTCCATGGCCTGGGTACCCTGGCCGGCGGCCTTGCGGATCAGTCCCATGCCGCCGAGTTCACCCGCGATGAAGATCCCCGGGAGATTGGTCTCAAAGTGGGCGTCAACCTGCGGAATGTCCATGCCGCGCTTTTCGGTGCCGAATACGAGCGTAATGGCGCCGTGCGGGCAGGCAGCAGCGCAGGCGCCGTGGCCGATGCAGACAGTGGGGTCTATCAGGTGTGCCTTGCCGTTGATCATGCCGATGGCTTCTTCAGGGCAGGCGTCCATGCAGCTGCCGGCGCCGAGGCACTTGGTGGGATCAATGTACGGGTGCAGAGAGGAGGGTTCGGTCAGTCCGGCCTCAATGTTTTCCTTGAGCTGTGCCATGGCGGCGGACTCTTTTTTGCCGCGGCTTCTGAGGTAAATGAACATCACCACCAAGAGCGGCAGCAGGTAGATGGCGATGCTGGGGATTTTGAAATTAGACATGCAATTTCACCTGTTCAAGTAAGATCAAATCAAATTAGAGTCATTAGCCGTAACGAAGACCGATTTTCACGGTGGTCTGCCAGAGGCAAGACTACACTACTTGCCTACTTGCGGGCGCCAAGGTAGCAGATAGAGTAGGCAAAATGAAAGCAAATAAAAAAGCTTGCCTTCAAAAATTTTATGGACATAATGCCGACGTTTTTGGTCAAGCCCTTGTCAAATTTTTTCTGAATGTCGGTGTTTCGATGATTCTGTGAGTACGAAATATGGATGCAGCAGCCAAGACCTATCCCGACGTGGGGCGGCGCAAGCCTGAGCAACGGAACCAGCCCAAGGATTACGGCTGGACGATGTATCTGATCATCATTACCCTGGCGATGCTTGCCGGGTATTTCATTTCATACGACAAACTTTACAAACCCGGCGACAAGATAGGCTACAACATGGGGCTGACGGGCGGCATCATGATGCTGACCCTGCTCATATACCCGTTGCGCAAGCGCTTCCGTTTCATGAAAGGCCTTGGCCTTCTTCCCAGATGGTTCCAGTGGCACATGGTCTTTGGCGTGTTGGGGCCGACGCTCATCATGTTTCACTCGACGTTCTATATCGGCTCGGTCAATGCAGGGGTGGCGCTGGTGTGCATGATGCTGGTCTCGGGCAGCGGCATTTTCGGGCGATTCTTCTACACCAAGATTCATAATGGCCTTTATGGTCGACAGGCTTCGTACAAGCAGTTGCAGGCCGAGCTGGATGGAGCTGGCGACGTGAAATCCATCTTCAGTTTTGCACCGGAGATTCAGCAGAAACTGGTCCAGTTTCGCGACTCATCCCTCAAATCCTCCGCAGGGGGCAAGCCCTGGCAATTCATCAGCGTAGGCGTGCGTGCCAGGTGGCTGTCCGCCACCCTGGTTCGGGAGCTGGAAGACCTGATGTATGCAGACGCCCATGAGAAAAACTGGAACGATGCGCAAATGAAGCGTCTTGACGAGATGTTCTTCCAGAACAAGCAGTTTGTCGAAAACTATCTTAAGACACTTCAGGATGTCGCACAGTTCTCCACCTACGAAAAATTGTTCTCCCTCTGGCACATTTTTCATATGCCCCTGGCGGTGATGCTGGTATTCAGTGCCATATGGCACGTCATTGCGGTGCACATGTACTGATCCATTATTGCGAATGATTTCATTATGAGATCCTTGTTGAGAGCCTTGTTCTGCGTGATGTCGCTGATTTTTGGGGCTGCCACGGTATTTGCGGACTCGATGGACGATCTGCTGATGCCCGGCCCCGTCATCCAGGGGCACCTGAAGCTTGAGAGCGACTGCACTCAATGCCACAAGAAATTCGACAAAGGTGCGCAGTCGGGCCTGTGCAAGGACTGCCACAAGGACATTGCCAAGGACATTGGCGACAGGCGCGGCTTTCATGGCTTGATGAAAGAGGAAAAGGCCTGCAAGGAATGCCATACCGAACACAAGGGGCGTGACGCCAAGCTGGCCAAGGTCGATACACTGCACTTTGATCATGGCGCCCAGACCGGTTTTGAATTGAAGGGTGGGCACCTGAAAGAGAAGGTGCTGTGCAAGGACTGCCATTCACCCCTCAAGAAATACCGCGACGCGCCCACCAGATGCGTTTCCTGCCACGAAAGGGTGGACAAGCACAAAGGCCAGTTGGGCAGCGAATGCCAGAATTGCCATGAAGAGAAGGACTGGAAAACCACCCACTTTGACCACAGCAAGACGCACTTCCCGCTGGAGGGCAAGCATGTCGACGTAAAGTGCACTGCCTGCCACGCGGACAACCATTTCAAGGATACGCCGAAGCTGTGCAACGAGTGTCACAGGAAGGACGACAAACACAAGGGCAGCTTCGGTTCCAAGTGCGAGACCTGCCATACCGATCGCAGCTGGAAAGAGATCCTGTTCGATCACGGCAAGTTGACCAAATATCCGCTGTTGGGCAAGCACCAGGAAGTGAAATGCACCACCTGTCACAAGGGCAATTTGTACAGGGACAAACTGAAGATGGATTGCCTTTCCTGTCACAGGAAAGACGACAAGCACAAGGGCAGCTTTGGTCCCAAGTGCGAGAGCTGCCATGTCGAACGCGGCTGGAAGGAGATTCTTTTCGATCACGGCAAGAAGACACACTTCCCCCTGACCGGAAAACATCGTGAGGCAAAGTGCACCAGCTGCCACAAGGGAGACTTGTTCAAGGACAAGCTCAAGATGGACTGCTATTCCTGTCACAAGGCTGATGACAAGCACAAGGGCAGCTTCGGGCCCAAGTGCGAGAGCTGTCATACCGACAAGGGCTGGAAAGAGATACTGTTCGATCATGACCGCAAGACCAGGTTTCCGCTGCTGGGCAAGCATCAGGATGCGAAATGCGTCAGCTGCCACAAGGGCGACGTGTACAAGGACAAGCTGAAGATGGATTGTTTCTCGTGCCATGAGAAGGATGACAAGCACAAGGGGCAGGAGGGCAGGAAATGCGAATCCTGTCACAACGAGGAGTCCTGGAAGAAGGCCAGGTTCGACCATCGCATGTCCCGATTTGCGTTGACCGGCCAGCATGTGCTGGTCGAATGCAGGAAATGCCATGTCACGCCTTTGTTCAAGGATACGAAATCCGACTGCTGGTCCTGCCATGAAAAACAGGATGTGCACAAGCGGCGCCTGGGTACCGGATGTGAGGCTTGCCACAACACGCGCAACTGGAAGAGCTGGGACTTTGACCATGACAGGACGAGTTTCAAGCTGGAAGGCAAGCACAAGAACCTTACCTGCATCGAGTGCCACAAGGAGCCGGTCAGCGGAAAAGTCACCCTGGCAAGCACATGCTCAAGCTGTCATGACAAGGACGACAAGCATGACGGTGCGTACGGCGCCCAGTGCGAGCACTGCCACACCGGACTGTCGTGGAAGGAAATCAAGGTGGGCAGCAAGAAATGGATCAACCGCTAACGATCATGTCCGGATTTTGACCGTTGGTCGGATTTTGACTGCCGCTTGACGGTGGCTGCCGGGGCAGACCGGCGGTGTTCTTCCTGCTGTAATGTTTGAATAAAATTCCAACCGGCTACAGATGGCGCGGATTTGAGTTTGACGCGATGACCTGAACTGGCAAGGTGAGGTGGCGAAATCATGAAAAACACAATGAAAAAAAATACTCATGTGAATCTGGCCGGCATGCGCGCATTGCTGGTGTTGATGATGATGGTGCTGTTTGCCGGGGTTGCCCGGGCCGAAACGGCGCCCAGGAAGGTTGAGGCTGCGCCGAAGAAAGCCCCGGCTGCGACCAAGGCAGCACAACCTGCGGCAACAACACCGGTTCCGCCGTTCGATCATGCCAAGACCGGCTTCCTGCTGCGAGATGTGCACACGACCTTGCGCTGCGAGCAGTGCCATGTGGATGGCGTGTTCAAGAATACGCCCAAGGACTGCGCCGGCTGCCACTCTGTCGGCAGCCGCGTTGCCGCCACGCCCAGGCCGGTTAACCACGTGCAGACCACCCAGCCATGCGACACCTGCCACACCAGCCCGACGACATTCCTGGTGGCCAGCTTCAAGCATATAGGTGTCACCTCAAACTGTACGACATGCCACAACGGGCAGTCTCTCGGTGTGGTGAGCAAGCCGGCCAATCACTTCCCCACCCTGATGCCCTGCGAGAATTGCCATAACACCACCACCTTCTCCACTGCACGCATGAATCACACCGGAATTACCTCCGGCTGCAGCAACTGCCATCTGGGACAGTTTGCCGGCGTGGTGAGCAAGCCAGCGGCACATATTGTGACGAGTGGAGATTGTGGCGTGTGTCATAACACCACAACTTTCCTCGGGGCAACCTATGATCACTCCACGGTTGCTGCGGGTACCTGTGGAACATGCCACCTCGGGCAGCAAAGTGGCGTTGTGGCCAAGCCAGCTGTGCATGTTCCCACGTTGACTACAGGTAATGCTTGTGATGCGTGCCACACGGCCACGAATACCAGCGGCTACACGTCATTCCTGGGTGCGATGTATCACCAGTCCGCCACGGCGCCGTCATCCGCCGGAATCTGTTCAACATGCCATACGGGCCAATTCCCTAGTGTACTGGGAAAGACGCCAACGCATATTCCAACCACGGCACAGTGTGACACCTGTCATACATCGACCAATACGGCCAATTTTACGACCTTCCTGGGGGCGACGTATACACACGCGACCCCGCCGGGTGTCTGCTCGACGTGTCATAACGGCATTTCCGCAACAGGAAAGACACCAACGCATATCTTTACGTCGACAGATTGTGGAAATTGTCATACACAAACCAATACGGCTAACTACACGACATTCCTGGGGGCTGCATATACTCACAGTCCCAACCCTCCTGTGGCAGGTACCTGCGCAGGCTGCCACAATGGCTCAACTGCGACCGGGAAGCCGGTTTACCACATACCGACGACGGCATCATGTGAAACCTGCCACACACAGAGCAATACGGCCAACTACACGACTTTTCTGGGCGCCATATATACCCATCCAAATCCGCCAGGTGTTTGCTCGACTTGCCATAACGGCACATCTGCCAAGGGCAAATCGGCGACACATGTGGTCACAACCGCACCCTGTGATACGTGCCATACGCAAACCAATACGGCCAATTACACGACCTTCCTGGGGGCTACGTACGTGCATGCCACACCGCCTGGGGTCTGTTCGACCTGCCATAACGGGGTAACCGCCAAGGGCAAGCCGGCAACGCATGTCGCCACTAATGCAGCATGTAATTTGTGCCACACGCAAACCAATACGGCCAACTACACGACCTTCCTGGGAGCTACATATACACATGCCACGCCCCCGGGCGTTTGTGCCACTTGCCATAATGGCGTGACCGCGTTGGGCAAGCCGGCAAATCATCTCGCCACAACCTTGGCGTGTGATGCGTGCCATACTCAGGCGAACACCAGCAACTTCACAACCTTTCTGGGTGCAAGCAGCGTTGATCACAGCACCATTGCGGCTGGCACCTGTGCGACATGCCATAACGGCTCACAGGCAACCGGCAAGACAGCCGGCCACATTCCGACCGGTTCGCTTTCCTGCGATAGCGGTGGTTGCCATCAGAAATACAATGGCACGACGGTCCTGACCTTCCTCCCTGGCACCATGCAGCATTCCGTGGTGACCGGTATCGGCTGCAGCATCTGCCACGGCGGCGCCTACACCACGCAAGGCCTGCAATATGGCGGCGCGCAGACCAAACCAAGCAACCATATTCCGACCACCATTACCACAGGCCTGGAGTGCACCACCTGCCACAGATCTCCGATCTATACCAGCTCGACCGGTTGGTCGTCAGAACTGATGAACCATAACAATGCGCAAGGCATGGGGTCGCCGATCTACTGTGTAACCTGCCACCTTTCGGGGAACACCTATCTCGGCAGCATGAGGAAATTCAGCCACAACGGCGCCAGCACGGCCAAGGATTGTTCCAGCTCCAGCTGCCACAAGCCGCTTGGCAGAATTGGCACCGTGTATCTGAACTGGAACTAGAAGACCGGCGGGCCATGCGGCCCGCCAAGCCGTTTTAATGACAAGCAGCAGATTTGATGAGACAAGTTGAGGCAATACGCCCGGTGACGGTATTTTTTCTACGATGGATGCTAGTGCTCTCTGTAGTGCTCACCGTGTTCGCGGGCAGTGCATCTGCGGAGATCATCGACGACATCACCCTGCATACGGACGCAAGCGGCGAGGTGGATGCGGTCATCAAATTCACCGTGCCCATTCAATACCTGCGTCACTTTCCGCAGCGCAAATCGCCCTATGTCGCGATCTTCTTCAACATTCTCAGCAGCGTTCCCCGCGATGAGTGGAAGGACTATGAGTCGCATCGTTCCCCGCCTTCGGATTTCATCACGGGATTTACCATCTCGACACGAGACATCAACGCGGGTCCCAAGATCCAGATTCAGTTTGACCGGCCGGTCGAGTACGATGTCACGCCGGGCAAGAGCGGGCGCAGCCTGCTGATCCATTTCAAAAAGCCTGACCCAAAGCCGCGCCAGTCTGGCGGAGTTCCTGCCGTGGTAGCGGCAGTCCCATTGGTTCAGCCGGCGACTGCATCTGCCGCCGCGATTCCCAAACCGGCCGTCACGGCAGAGGCCGCCGCGAAGCCTGCTGCAAAACCTGCCGCACCTGCGCCGCAGGTCGTTGCATCCGCTCCGGTTGTGCAACAGCCCCCGAAACAGCCGGAAGTTGTGGCGGCCAAGCCATCTGAGACAAGAACCGGCAAGACCACCATTGTGCCCTCCAGACTCGGCCCCAAAGATGGGTTGCCGCCATTCCCTGTGCTGGAAATTCCAGCCGAAGCGGCCGCGGCCAGCGCGCCTGCAGAGGCGCCGACCCTGGCTGAGCAGATCAATCAGACCAACGGCAAGGCCGCCGTGCAGATGGCCAGGGGGCAGGATGCACTGCTTGCGGGGCAGCCGTTTGCGGCGGTGGAGCCGTTCAACAACGTGCTGAATATGCCGCCCAACAAATATACCCAGGACGCCCAGGTCTGGATCGGCATCGCGCGCGAAAAGTCCGGCCAGGCTCCCAAAGCGCGGCTGGAGTACGAGACATACCTGAAGCTGTATCCGCAGGGCTCAGCAGCGCCCTGGGTGAAGGACCGGCTTGCCCGGCTGAATGCAATTCTCCCGCCCCCTGCGGCATCGGCGTTCATCCCGCCGGCATTGCCTGTGCAGCCGTCAGAATTCCACACTGCTGAATTTGGCAGCCTGTCCATGTATTACTACAACGGCTCCAGCCATACCGACTCGATCTCGACCGTGAATGGCGTGCAGGTGCCCACCACCCTGACGGTGAACGACCAGTCCGCCCTGTTCACCAACGTCATGATGTCGGTGCGTTCCTACAACAACGAATACGACAATCGCATCGTGTTTCAGGACACCTATCTCAAGAACTTCCTGCCCAATGGCGAGAACAGGAACCGGCTGGGCGCGGCCTATGCCGAGGTCAAGAACCGCATCAGCAACTACTCCGTGCGCGTCGGGCGACAATCGGCCTTTGGTGGCGGTGTGCTGGGCAGGTTTGACGGGGTGAACGCCGGCTATGGCATTACACCGGACTGGCGCATCAACGTGGTGGCGGGGCAGCTGGCCGATCAGACTGTGGGCGATCAACCGAAGTTTGTCGGCGGCAGCATCGACTTCGGCGTTCGCTCTGCGTTCGGTGGCTCGTTCTATTACATCAGCCAGACGGTCAGCGGCATCACCGATAGGCAGGCCGTTGGCGGCAACCTGCGCTACTTCGAGCCAAGAAAAACGGTCTTTGCCATGGTCGATTACGACACCCAGTTCCAGCAGCTCAACATGTTCACCCTGCAGGGCTCGCTGAACAGCGAATCCGGTGTGGATTACAACTTCATGCTGGATCGCCGCAGAACGCCGTCGCTCAGCATACGCAATGCCGTGAATGGCACGACCGCCTCGATCCAGACCCTGCTGGACAACGGCTGGACCACCGATGACCTGATCGCACTGGCCGACTCGCGCACTGCAACCGCCAATCTGGCGATGTTCGGCTTCACCAATCACCTGTCCGAGCGCTGGCAGCTGGGCACTGATGTGACACTCTCGAACATTACCGGCCTGGATCAGAGTGGTACGCTCAACCCGGACTTTACTACCGGGATAGAGGGATTCGTTCCGGCAACGCCGCCGACCGGCAACGCCTGGACTGTTTCGGAAAGACTGATAGGCAACGACGTGATTGCCACGCACGATCTGACCCTGTTCAGCGTCAGCCTGTCCAGGACAGAGCAGGTGACCGGCAAGTCATTCCTGATGAACAACCACGCCTTCCTGCGCGAGCCGTGGGTGCTGGACAGCACGCTGCGCCTGTTCTGGCAGGATGACTATCTGGGGGGGACTGCGATCACCATCGCCCCTTCTGCCAAGATCGGCTACCTCATGAGAACCAGCCTGACTCTGGAGGCAGAGGCTGGGCTGGATTGGACCAGGAATACGCCCAATGAGATGCAGACCTCAACGACGGTCCGGCAGTATTTCGCCCTGGGTTTCCGCTGGAATTTCTGATCGGATTATCGAGCGCATAAACAGACAGCCCGTCGCGCAACGGGCTGTCTGTTTTGCTGCCGGCGCTTCATGGCGCCTGGCGCCGGTGCGCCAGAGCCTGTAACGTTCAGATGCTGTTCAATGCGGCATTGAAGGTCGCACTCGGACGCATGGCCTTGGCGGTCTTGTCGAATGACGGGTGGTAATAGCCGCCCATGTCGACCGGCTTACCCTGTGCGGCAATCAGCTCCGCGTTGATCTTCGTTTCATTGTCCGTCAGTGCCTTGGCCAGGGGGGCGAAACGTGCCTGCAGTTCCCTGTCCTTACCCTGTGCGGCCAGTGCCTGTGCCCAGTACAGCGCCAGGTAGAAATGGCTGCCGCGGTTGTCCAGCTCGCCTACCTTGCGCGCAGGCGACTTGTTGTGGTCGAGGATCTGGCCGATGGCCTGGTCCAGCGTGTCGGCCAGCACCTGCGCCTTGTCGTTCCTGAATGTTTGCGCCAAGTGCTCCAGCGAAACGCCCAGCGCGAGGAACTCGCCCAGCGAGTCCCAACGCAGGTAGCCTTCCTGCTGGAATTGCTGTACGTGCTTGGGTGCGGAGCCGCCCGCGCCGGTTTCGAACAGGCCGCCTCCGTTCATCAGCGGCACGATGGACAGCATCTTGGCGCTGGTGTTGAGTTCCAGGATGGGGAACAGGTCGGTGAGGTAATCGCGCAGCACGTTGCCGGTGACGGAGATGGTGTCCTTGCCCTGGCGGATGCGTGCCAGCGTGGCACGACAGGCGTCCGCCGGTTCCATGATCTTGATGTCCAGTCCGCTGGTGTCGTGATCCTTAAGGTACTTCTCGACCTTGGCGATGATCTGCGCATCATGGCCACGCTGCCTGTCCAGCCAGAAGATGGCCGGGGTGCCGGACAGGCGCGCACGGGTCACGGCCAGTTTCACCCAGTCCTGAATCGGTGCATCCTTGGTCTGGCAGGCGCGGAAGATGTCGCCCTGCTCGACGTTCTGCTCCAGCAGTGTTTTTCCATTGGCGTCGATGATGCGCACCACGCCGTCCGCTGCCATCTCGAAAGTCTTGTCGTGCGAGCCGTATTCTTCGGCCTTCTGCGCCATCAGGCCCACGTTGGGCACCGAGCCCATGGTGGACGGGTCGAGTGCGCCGTTCTTCCTGCAGTCCTCGATGGTGGCAGCATACACGCCTGCGTAGCAGCGGTCGGGAATCATCGCCAGCGTGTCATGAGGCGTGCCGGCAGCGTCCCACATCTTGCCGCCATCGCGGATCATCGGCGGCATCGAGGCATCGATGATCACGTCGGAAGGGACGTGCAGGTTGGTGATTCCCTTGTCCGAATTCACCATCGCCAGCGGCGGCTGCTTGCGGAAGCAGTTGGCGATGGTCTCCACCACCACTGCGCGCTCCTTCTCCGGCAGCGCGAGTACCTTGGCTTCCAGGTCGCCGAAGCCGTTGTTGACGTTGACCTTCAGCTGCTTGAACAGCTCGCCGTGTTTGTCGAATGCATCCTTGAAGAATACCGACACGGCATGGCCGAACATGATGGGGTCGGACACCTTCATCATGGTGGCCTTCAGGTGCAGCGACAGCAGCACCGGTTCCTTCTTGGCTGCAGCAATCTGCTCCGCGTAGAACTGGCGTAGCGCCTTGCGGCTCATCACCGCGGCATCGATGATCTCGCCCGCTTTCAGGTTCAGTTTCTCCTTCAGCACGGTGGTCTTGCCATCCTTGCCCACGAACTCGATGCGCGCGGTGGTGGCATCACCCAGGGTGACCGACTTCTCGCTGCCGTAGAAATCGCCGCTGCTCATGTGGGCCACGCGGGTCCGGGAATCCGGGCTCCATTTGCCCATCCGGTGCGGGTGCTTGCGTGCATACTGCTTCACCGAGGCGGCGGCGCGGCGATCGGAGTTGCCCTCGCGCAGCACCGGGTTCACCGCGCTGCCCAGCACCTTGCCGTAGCGTGCCTTGATTTCCTTCTCGGCGTCGTTCTTGGGCTCTTCCGGATAGTCCGGCACCTTGTAGCCCTGAGATTGCAGTTCCTTGATCGCTGCCTTCAGCTGCGGCACGGATGCGCTAATATTCGGCAGCTTGATGATGTTGGCTTCGGGTTTCAGTGTCAGCTCGCCCAGTTCAGCCAGTTGATCGCCGATCTTCTGGGTGGCGCTCAGGTTCTCCGGGAAGTTCGCCAGGATGCGCCCGGCGAGGGAAATGTCGCGAGTTTCCACGGCGATGTCAGCCGCCTTGGTGAAGGCCTGTACGATGGGGAGGAGGGAGTAGGTCGCGAGTGCGGGTGCTTCGTCAGTCAGCGTGTAAATGATTTTCGGGGTTACCATGTTTGTGCTCGGAAATTGAAAACTTGGTTAAAGAATGAAATGAGTCGCTTCCTGCTGTTCAACAAACCTTATGGCGTGATCTGCCAATTCAGCCGCGACGACATGCATCCGACATTGGCTGATTATATCGCCGTTCCTGATGTTTATCCCGCAGGACGTCTCGACACCGACAGCGAGGGCCTGCTGCTGCTCACCGACGATGGCAAGCTGCAGCACCACATCACCGATCCCAGGCACAAGCTGCCCAAGACTTACTGGGTGCAGGTCGAGGGCGTGCCGGACGCGGCTGCGCTAGAGAAACTGCGGACCGGTGTAATGCTGAAGGACGGCATGACGCTGCCGGCCGAGGCGAGGGCGATTGCCGAGCCTGCGGGCTTGTGGCCGCGCAACCCGCCGATCCGCGAGCGTAAGGCCATCCCCACCAGCTGGCTGGCGCTCACCATCCGCGAAGGCAAAAACCGCCAGGTGCGCCGCATGACGGCGGCCGTCGGCCTGCCCACCCTGCGCCTGATCCGCTGCCGCATCGGTGACTGGAGTCTGGACGGGCTCACACCGGGCGAGTGGCGCGAGGAGCGTGCTCCCATTGCCAGGTAGGCACTGGAAATTTGCCGCTCTGCCCCCATTTCCATTCGCAAACCCATGTTGTAGGAGCGGGCCATGCCCGCGAGTGTCTGCCTGGTCGCGGGCATGGCCCGCTCCTACAAGGGGAATGTCTTGTCCCGCGGCCCCGGAAGGGCGCGTAGGGTCGGTGGCCATGCATTTTAACCAGGTTGGAGTGGGGGCTCGCCCTATGCGCCTTGGGAGAGGCGCGTAGGGTATAATGCCCGCCTTTCAGGATTTTGCTTTTGAATTAGGAGGATTTCATGCCTATTTATGAATATCGTTGCGGCAGCTGTGGCGTCCAGAACGACGTGATGCAGAAGATGAGCGACGCCGAACTGACCACCTGCCCGGCCTGCGGCAAGGAGACCTATTCCAAGCAGCTGTCGGCTGCCGGTTTCCAGCTCAAGGGCAATGGCTATTATGTGACTGACTTCAAGAACAAGCCGGCCCCTGCCTGTGGTACAGGCGGCTGTGGTAGCGGCGGCTGCGGCGGCAACGCGTGAAAAAGTGCCTGCTGACCGGCTTGCTGGTGTGGGTGCCCCTGGGCATCACCATCTGGGTGCTGAGTCTCATCATCAACACGCTCGACCTGAGCCTGACCCTGCTGCCGGATGAATGGCAGCCGGACCGCCTGCTCGGAAGACACATCCCCGGCCTGGGGCTGATCCTGACCGCGGTGGTGGTGTTCATCACCGGCCTGCTCACGCGCAATGTATTCGGCCAGCAGCTACTGAACGCCTGGGATGCCATACTGCGCCACATTCCCTTCGTCAGCGCCGTCTACAACAGCGTCAAGCAGGTGAGCGACACCCTGCTGTCGGGCAAGGGCAATGCCTTCCGCAAGGTGCTGCTGGTGCGCTACCCGCATGCCGATGCCTGGTCGCTGGCCTTTCAGACCGGTATGCCGAGCGAGGTGGCCGGCACGCTGGAAGGCGAGTATGTAGGCGTGTTTGTGCCCACTACGCCCAGCCCGGTCAACGGCTTTTATTTCTACGTACGCAAGGCGGATACCATCGAGCTCAACATCAGCGTGGATGTGGCGTTCAAGTCCATCATCTCGATGGGCGTGGTGGCCTCGCCCGAAGACACGGCCAAGATGAAGGCCTATCAACCCTGAACTGTTTTACCCCTGATTTTTATTTCATAGAACTGACATGCGAACTCATTACTGCGGACATCTGAACGCCTCTCTGCTTGATCAAACCGTGACCCTGTGCGGCTGGGCGCATCGCCGCCGCGATCATGGCGGCGTCATCTTCATCGACCTGCGCGACCGCGAAGGCCTGGCACAGATCGTGTGCGACCCGGATCGCGCCGAGATGTTCAGGATTGCCGAATCCGTACGCAACGAATTCGTGCTGCGCATCACCGGCAAGGTGCGCCGCCGTCCGGAAGGCACCACCAATGCCAATCTCGCCAGCGGCGAAATCGAGATCCTGTGCCAGGAGATCGAAGTGCTGAATACTTCGGTGACCCCACCGTTCCAGCTGGACGACGAAAACCTGTCCGAGAACGTGCGCCTCACCCATCGCGTGATCGATCTGCGCCGCCCGCAGATGCAGCACAACATGATGCTGCGCTACAAGACAGCGCGCGCATTCCGCCGCTTCCTCGACGACAAGGGCTTCATCGACATCGAGACCCCGATGCTGACCAAATCCACGCCGGAAGGCGCACGCGACTACCTGGTGCCGTCGCGCGTGCATGCTGGAGAATTCTTCGCCTTGCCGCAATCGCCGCAGCTGTTCAAGCAGATGCTGATGGTGGCCGGCTTCGACCGCTACTACCAGATCACCAAGTGCTTCCGCGACGAAGACCTGCGCGCCGACCGCCAGCCCGAGTTCACCCAGGTGGATATCGAGACCTCGTTCATGAGCGAAGAGCAGATCATGAACATGACGGAAGAAATGATCCGCACCGTATTCAAGGAAGTGCTGGACGTGGCGCTGCCCAACCCCTTCCCGCGCATGACCTACCAGGAAGCCATGGCGCGCTTCGGTTCGGACAAGCCGGACATGCGCGTGACGCTGGAACTCACCGAAGTGACCGATGCGGTGAAGGACGTGGCGTTCAAGGTGTTCGCCAGTGTGGCCAGCAGCGGCGGCCGTGTGGCCGCCTTGCGCATTCCCGGCGGTGCCACGCTCAGCCGCGGCGAGATCGACGAGTACACCAAGTTTGTCGGCATCTACGGCGCCAAGGGCCTGGCCTACATCAAGGTCAACGACGTCACCCAGCTGAATGAAACCGGCCTGCAATCGCCGATCGTGAAGAACATCCACGAAGCTGCGCTGAAGACCATCATGCAGCGCACCGGTGCACAGAACGGCGACCTGATCTTCTTCGGCGCGGACAAGGAAAAGGTTGTGAACGACGCGCTGGGTGCGCTGCGCATCAAGATCGGCCACGAGAAGGGCTACACCAATGGCAAGGCATGGGAGCCGCTGTGGGTGGTGGACTTCCCCATGTTCGAGTACGACGACGAGGCAAAGCGCTGGAACGCCTGCCACCATCCGTTTACGTCGCCCAAGGACGAGCACCTGCAGTTCCTCGAGACCGATCCGGGCAAGTGCCTGGCCAAGGCCTATGACCTGGCGCTGAACGGCTGGGAAATCGGCGGCGGTTCCGTGCGTATCCACAAGGAAGAAGTGCAGAGCCAGGTGTTCCGCGCGCTCAACATCGGCGCCGAGGAAGCGCAGCTCAAGTTCGGCTTCCTGCTCGATGCGCTGAAATACGGCGCGCCACCCCACGGTGGCCTGGCCTTCGGCCTGGATCGCATCGTCACCATGATGACCGGTGCCGAGTCCATCCGCGACGTGATCGCCTTCCCGAAAACCCAGCGTGCACAGTGCCTGCTGACCCAGGCACCGAGCGCGGTGGACGAGAAGCAGTTGCGCGAGCTGCACATCCGCCTGCGCCAGCAAACCACGGTCGAAGTCAGCAAGGGCTGAGACCTGCCTGCAACATCGGGCAGGGCGTGCGTCATTAGGGGAATGCATTGAACCTGAACTGGATGAAAAATCTGCGCATCGCACTGCCCGCCCTGGGCCTGCTGCTGGCCGCCTGGCTGGCGCTGTCGGCACAGCCGGGCGTAGCCCGCGGTCACGAGGTGCAAGGCGCTGCAGGCAGCAGCATCGGCCATGCAGAGCTGCCCGCCGAGGCGCGCGCCACCCTGCAGCTGATCAGGCAGGGCGGCCCCTTTCCCTTTCCGCGTGACGGCGTGGTGTTCGGCAACTACGAGCGTCGCCTGCCTGCCAGGCCGCGCGGCTATTACCACGAATACACCGTCAGGACGCCGGGCGCCTACAATCGCGGCGCTCGCCGCATCGTGTGCGGCCATGTCGATGAGTGCTATTACAGCGACGACCACTACGAAACATTCAAACGCATCCGGGAGTAGGGTATGGAAAATCTTGCCTCGCGTTTAAGCAATCTGGATGAAGCCGGTGTGTACAGCATAACCTGCGCCCTGAGCGACATGCGCAGCGCTGCGGCCACCTGCGGGTTTCACGTGTTCGATGTGGATCTGTCCAGCGTGCACAGCAAGGGCGAATTCCTCGCCGCCATTGCCGAGGCCATCCAGGCGCCGGTCTGGCTGCACAAGAACTGGGATGCGCTGGCCGACGTGCTGGGCGACCTGTCCTGGCAGCCGGCACCGGGCTACGTGTTGGTGCTGCGCAATGGCGGCGAACTGCTCAACCTGGGCGAGAGCGACCATGAAATTGCCCGCGACATCCTGCAGGACACGGTGTCGTTCTGGAAGACACAGGGCAAGCCGTTCTGGGTATTCTTCTGCTGAACAGCATGGCCTACAAGCAACCCGTTTCCGTCCTCGTTGTCATCCATAGCGCAGAGCTCGAAGTGCTGCTGCTGGAACGCGCCGATCGCCCGGGCTACTGGCAATCCGTCACCGGCAGCCGCGACGATGAAGAGTCGCTGCGCGCCACCGCCATCCGCGAAGTGGCGGAAGAGACCGGGCTGGACGCGGAGCAATACAAGCTGAGCGACTGGCAGCAGCAGAATGTGTACGAGATCTACCCGCACTGGCGCCACCGCTACGCGCCCGGCATAACGCACAACACCGAGCATGTGTTCGGGCTGGAATTACCATCCCGATTGCCGGTCAAAATATCACCGCGCGAACACCTCGCCTTTCAATGGCTGCCCTGGCAGCAGGCCGCCGACAAAGTGTTCTCGCCCAGCAACCGCGCGGCGATCTTGCAGCTGGCTGCGCGCCATACGGCATGACTGTCCCGCACCCAACGAACGAAGGAAGCGATGATGCAACAGAACCTGATCAACATTCCCTACGATCATCCCGATGCTGCGCATAACAGCTGCAGCACCGCGCAGGCCAGGGCCAGGCAGCCGCGCGACCCCAGGCCGGAAGAAAAGGCTGCACTGATCGAGCGCATCAAGCGCATGCTGAAGGAACAGGATGCGGTGCTGGTGGCGCATTACTACGTCAACTCCGATCTGCAGGACCTGGCTGAATCTACCGGTGGCTACGTGTCCGACTCGCTCGACATGGCGCGCTTTGGTCACGAGCATCCGGCCAAAACACTGATCGTCGCCGGCGTGCGCTTCATGGGCGAGACCGCGAAGATCCTCAACCCGGAAAAGAGGGTGCTGATGCCCGATCTGGAAGCCGAGTGCTCGCTCGACCTCGGCTGCCCGGCGGATGAATTCACCGCCTTCTGCGATGCGCATCCCGACCATACCGTGGTCGTGTACGCCAATACCAGCGCTGCCGTGAAGGCGCGCGCCGACTGGATGGTGACCAGCTCCATCGCGCTGCCCATCGTCAAGCACCTCAAGGAACAGGGCCAGAAAATCCTGTGGGCGCCGGACCGTCATCTGGGCCGTTACATCCAGGAGCAGACCGGCGCCGACATGCTGCTGTGGCAAGGCTCGTGTGTGGTGCACGACGAATTCAAGATGAATGCGCTGGAAGAAATGATGGCCGCGCATCCCACCGCCAAGGTGCTGGTGCATCCGGAGTCGCCGCGCTCCATCGTGGCGCTGGCCGACGTGGTGGGCTCCACCACGCAGCTGATCAACGCCTCGCAGAGGATGGGCGCGCAGGAATTCATCGTCGCTACCGACAACGGCATCCTGCACAAGATGCGTACGCTGTCACCGCACAAACTGTTCCTCGAAGCGCCCACGCGCGGCTACGGTGCCACCTGCGTCAGCTGCAACCACTGCCCGTGGATGGCGATGAACGGGCTGGTGAATCTGGCGGAGGTGCTGGAGAGAGCGGGAGGGTCGCCGCAAAGCGGCGGGGCACCCACCGGCCTACCCCTTGCGGGTGAGGGGCACAACGAAATTCATGTGGATCGAGCCGTGGGCGAACGCGCAAAGGTGTCGATCCAGCGCATGCTGGATTTTGCCAAGCAGATCAATTTGCCGGGGAAGAATTTGGGGAATGCATGAGTGAGCGTCAGCTCAAATCAGGGAGATTCTTAAGTACTCAAGCCAGCAAAGATTCGTTACTACCCAATATGAAGATACATAATCGATCTGACAATTCAGCTTCTCAGGTCGGCAGTTCTGGAATGATGGTGCTGCTGATGATGCTCATTACCTTTTGGCTGGCAGCGCGGCCTTGGCTGTCCTTTGTCAACTTTCCTTTGGGGTTTCTGGCATTAGTATTTTTCATATGCCGCCGCGCACACATCGCGAGTAGTGAAGGCTCGTTTTGTCATATGTACCAGAAATATTGCCGCCACCAAATGACACAAGAAAGGCCAAAGTTGGTGCGCTGGTATTCGTAGTTGACGTCCAATAATATGCCGATTGAGTGTTCGGAAAGTACATTGAATTAATAGCTGGATTGACGGTTGTATAGTCTACGAGGGCGTTTAATTCCTTCACATTCGGCAGGCGCCAATCTGTAAATCCGCCAACGGACAAGCCGTCACAATAAAGCAACGCCTGCTCCCATGACTTGACTGTACCGTCATCCTGTTTCTGCCAAATGAGATTTCTGCCTGCATCGGTCACAGTGCCATTCCCATTATCGGAGAACCGGCTATAACTCAGTACGCCTCTGACACACCGCACGAAGCTCGTGTAGGTTTTGTTATCGTTATAACCAGTCACGCCACCATTGAAAAGAAAGCCCCATGTACTCGAAGTCGCACCTGTGTTTCCAGCGTAGGGCGTTGCCGCCCAGTAATATCCGAGCTTTGTGGTCGGAAAGTAGCTCAAATTAATATTTGGCAAAATTGTACTGCTGTAAGCTGCAATGCCCACCAGCTCAAAGGTCGTTGGTAGGCGCCACCCCATACCTGGTAACGAAAGACTCCCACAATATGCTGTTGCTTCGCTCCATGTTCGGAGGGTGCCATCGTCGTCCTTCTGCCATACGAGATTGGTAACATTGTCCGTAATCGTCCCGTCTCCGTTGTCAGTGTATGAAGGAGAATTTATGGTGTAATCGCTATCTTCGCCAAAAGTCGTAGTATAAGACGCGGTCTGTCCGGTATCTGGAATGAAAACGGTAATCGCAGTGACATTGCCGTTACTGTTACTACTATCCCCCCCGCCGCCACAACCGACGAGTAGCGAGGTCAGGAAAACGATCAAGCCGGCAACAAATTGAGTTGCGTGGCTTAGTAAATTAGGAAGTTTCATGACATACCACCCTTCTATCGCAGCTCGGGGAAGACGTGAAGAGACATCACAGAGAGGTAGTCAAGCTACCCTGACACGGCGAGCAACCGATCCTCAGCAGAAGCTGCAGCTATAGCTCGGCTTTCGTTATCCGCTGAGTAGATCAAGCTGACGTCTCTGAAGCTCAATTGCGTCCGCAGTTGCCATTTATCAATGTCTGTTAGTCATGGTGCCAACGGATTAGGGGAAACGAACACATCCATCCAACCATTCGTGTCGCCGAGCACAAGATTTGTGGCTTGGGAAGATAACACCACATACTCACCATTGGCGGTCATTGAGACCATAACACTGTCTCCGCTCGGTCCGTTTGCCTGGTCTCCATTGCCAGCAGCGTTGATCCGGATGGTCTGATTGGTTTGGCGGTCGTGAACGAATACATCGGGAACCCCATTCGTATCACCCGCCACTAGGTTCGTTGCTGCGGAGAGGAAAGCGATAAAACGTCCATCTTCTGAAACGGCGGGCCTATTAAGATCTGGGACCTCACCATTTGCCTCTGTCCCGTCAGTCGCCACGTCCACCCGGATTGTTACGCCTGTCTGTAAATCATGGACAAAAATATCCCTTACGCCGTTCGTGTCACCAGTCACAAGATTGGTTGCAACAGATGTATACGCCACCACTTGCCCATTTCCTGAGATTGCGGGAAGGTTACATGATCCATTCGCGGGCGTACCAGTCGATGAGACACTGGCCATTGTGGTCTGGTTAGTTTGACGATCACGCACAAAAATCTGACCATTGGACATGAAAGCTACGTATCTACCATCATAGGAGATGCTGGGTCCACTATCAAAAGCTCCACCGCCGATCTGAGTGCCACCAAGGCCAATGCTGACTAGGTTTGTTTCCCCTGACTCTCGATCGTGCACAAAAATATCCCCATTCGCTCCATTCAGATCCGTCGGGACCAGGTTGGAAGCTAGGGAGAAGAAGGTCACATACCGACCGTCCGCAGAGATCGCTGGAGCAAAACTTCCCCCGTTAGCCTGTGCACCTCCAGTTGCGATACTAACTCTCGTTGTAGTCCCCAATTGTCTATCTCGAACGAAAATGTCAGGACTCGCATTTGAATCTGCAGCGATCAAGTTTGAATCGAAGGAACTGAAGGCGACATAACGCCCATCAGAAGATACAGCCGGCTGTTGTCCTCCCTGCAGGGCTGGGAGGCCGTTCAAATCAACACTCACCAGGCTAGTCTCGTTCGTCACCCGATCATGAAGCAGAATATTGCCAGAGCTACTACCTCCTGAAATCAGGTTTGAGGCACTTGTATGAAAGGCAATATAACCACCTTCGGAAGATACTGCACCCATCCAGCTAGCCTGGTTCCCTTCGGTGGTGTTGGTTGATACGCTTACGCGTTCAATGGGTAATCCGTTAGCTAAGGCCACCTTCACGGTAACTGAAGCCGTCGCAGTATTGCCATACCCATCTTTGATGGTATAAGAGAACTTGTCTCTTCCGGTGAAATTCGTGGCAGGCGAGTAATTGACAGTGCCATTCTGATTTATACTGACCGCGCCTCGCATGCCTTGTGTGACAGAAGCTACGGAGAGGGTGTCTCCATCCGGGTCTGTATCATTTGCAAGTACATTGATGTTCAACGCCATATTCATCCGCGTGGCAGCCACATCGTTTGCTGCTACTGGAGCCACGTTACCCGAAATTGGAGGCGGGCTAGTATTACCTCCACCTCCTCCTTCACCGCCACAACCGCCAAGAAATAAGATGAAGACTAGATAAAAACTTAACCCAAATCTTTGTAGGAATATATTCAATGTTTGCATGATAGGTCTCCTTTTGGGAGGAATGTCTCGTTGCGAAACACCTAACACGTAGTTTCGATATCCTTTTCTTAAATATCAATAAAGCAAATTGCCTATATATTCGAATTGGTTACGTATTATTGGCAACTAGGGTTGGGAGGTTGTATTGACCCAATAAAAACCTGCTCAGGTGATAATCTCGAAAGGAGACTACATGAGTACGGTAATGGCAGACGAGATCAAACGCTGGACTGCCAAGCGCAACAGCGCGCTGGTAGTAGAAATCATTCAAGGCAAGACGACGGTAGCGGAGGCTAGCCGGTCATATGATCTGCCGCCGTCTTAGATTGAAGGCCGGGTCGAAGATGGCAAGAAGGGAATGGAGAATGTCCTTCGGGCCAATCCGCTGGATGTCCGGGAGCAGTATGAACGCCAACTGAAGGAGCTTCAGGAGGCGTATGGCGAAGCGATGCTGGAGCTGCGCGCCAGAGAAAAATTGCGTCCCTGTTGGGCGAGGACGAGAAATGATAGAGACGATCTGCCAGGGCCTGCAGGAAGACGGAGTTACTGTGTCGATCAGCAAGCTGTGTCAGTGGTTTTGCATTCCACGCCGGGCCGTTTACTGCCGCCCGACGAAGTCTACCCCCAAGGTTCAGGAGCGATTCGCCGGCCCGTTCAAGGCTCTGATCGAAGAACACCGTCATTTGGCTACCGCGTCGTAGCTTACCTGCGTGGCTTCAACAAGAATACCGTGCAGCGGATATTCCAGCTCAAGCATTGGCAGGTGCAGAAACGGCCGGTGGGGTTTCGTCCGAGAATCCAGGCATTGCCCTCCGTTGCGAGCAAGCCCAATGAACGCTGGGCCACAGACCTGTGCCGTGTCTGGAGCGGGCGCAATCACTGGGCGGTACTGGCGCTGGTGACCGACTGCCATACTCGCGAACTGCTGGGCTGGGCATTTGTCGAGAAGCGGGAAATCGAAGACCACTGAAGCGGCGTTGGAGCAGGCGCTGATCGCCCGGTTTGGTACGCTCGGGCGGGCAACGGCACCGTTCCTGCTGCGCTCCGACAATGGCATGGTCTTCACCAGTCGCCGCTATACCGCACTGGTTCGAAGCTATGGCCTGCAGCAGGAATTCATCACGCCGGACCTATGTCCTTGGACTAAAGTGTTACCGATGAGTATGAGTCATACTTGGGCTGCCTTCTTTCGGTTACCTTTCTTGGCGGTCAAGAAAGGTAACTTGCTGTCGGGCAACCCCCGACGGTTTTGATTTCATAAACTCAAGATCCACTCTCCACCTTCGGCGGCGCCGGCGAAAAATAACTAGCCGCAATCACCAGCAGCGCAATGCCAATCAGCGACAACGTCCACATCACCGTTCCCTTGTTGGCCAGATCCACCATCATCAGCTTCACGCCCACCAGCGCCAGCAAACCAAAGCCGCCAAACCACAGCGTGCGCAGCGCGCGCTGCGAGGCGAAGATCATCAGGCCCATGGCCATGGTGGTCCACAGCAGCGAGAGGCTGGCCTGCAGCATGGCGGAGTGGAACATGGCTGCCGCATCAAACGGCACGCCGCCCCAATGGTGGGTGATGCGCGCTGCTTCCGTGCTGATCCACAGGAAGGCGCCTGCATAGACGGCCGGGAGGGCGACTTCATTGGCTGCGCTGCGTGCCCAGCGCCAAAGCGCAAACAGCACCAGCAGCTGGGTGAGGTCGAACACATTCAGTACGGGCAGGTAGGGCAGGCCACTGCCGCCACCGGAGTGACTGAAGTTGCTCAGCAGCAGCCAGGCGCACAGTGCCAGCACCACCGGATATTGCAGGGTGGCGGTGTAGGCGCCTGCGTGTTGCGCAAACGGCCAGCTGCCCAGGCGAACGCCGCGCAGGCTGATCAGGATGCCGACCGCACCGGTGAGGCCCCAGGCCAGCAGCGGCCACAGGCTCACGGAGGGAGCCAGCTGCTGGCTCACCCAGGCCAGCTCGCTGCCGGCCAGTGCGAGCAGCAGCCAGTATGTGAGTGCGTGACGTTCCATGCTGAGTGCTGGCACGTTGTCGCGGTCATGGCGATACAGCAGCCAGTAGTGGGCGGCCAGCGCCAGGGGCAACATGAGGGCCATCGTGCCGTAGAGCGCATGGCCGTGTTCGATATGGCGCTGCAACGCGGCGAGCAGCGCAACTGCGAGCAACAGCAGGGTGGTCTGGCGCATGGCGTGCCAGGCGCGCCGCGCCCCCAGCCAGTCGAGGAACACGAAGCTGGCGGTGCACAGCGCTAGCCAGTCTGGCCACTGCAGCGCGGGCGCGGCAAAGCGCTCGATCTCTTCCCAGCCGGACACGAACCACCAGGCCAGGCCCCAGTACAGGAACACCGGTGCGTAGTGCCGGCTCTCGTCGTTACCGGAGCGCTGCAGCAGCAGGGCGCTGGCCAGCGCGGCAATCACCACGATCACGCAGCCGATGTAGACATCGTTGACGACGGGCAGGGCGTGACCCAGTTCGCCTATGTGCAGCCAGAAGTAGATGCCGGCGAGATACTGCATCGCACTGCCGAACAGCCGTGCGAGGAAGCGATCCTGCTGCACGCCCAGGTAGAGCACGCCAAAGCCCTCCAGCGTCCAGAATGCGGCGGTGAGCTGTGCGTTGAAGGCGAGCGGGATGGCGAGGGTGAAAAAGCCGATCGCCACGGCAAGCAGGCTTTTCTCCAGCCATACGGTTTCTTCATTCGGGTGGCGGTAGATTGCCCACCACAGCAGCAGGTAATAGGCGCCCGCTGCGCAGGCATTCCATGCCAGGGTCATGTCTTGTCCGGCCAGCAGGTGATTCTGCAAGGCGGCCGCCGCCAGCGGCGTGCCATACAGCAGCATGCCGTCGCCCCAGCCCAGGCGGCCGGGCGCGTTGAACAGGTTGAACAGCACCGGCGTGGCCGAATACAGCAAGAAGAACAGGACGAGGAAGGTTTCGGACACCGGGAAGTCGCTGGGCTGGTAGGAACGGAATGCCCAGCCCATGCCGATCACCAGGGTGAACACGAAGCCGATGAGGTTGAGCGCGCGCCAGCCTTTGAACCAGTTCACCGCGATGATGAAGCTGTTGAGCAGCAGGAAATAGCTGAACAGCATGGTCTGGCTGCCGCCCGAGCTGGCGGCCAGCACCGGCGACAGGAATGCGCCGGAAATGCCGAGCACGGCCAGTGCGCGCGCATCCTGGCGCGCCGCCAGCAGGATGCAGCTGACGCCGATCAGGGTGAACAGGATGAATGAGGGCGTGGGCCCGAGCAGCTGGTAACGCGCCAGCATGAAGAACACCAGCAGGTACAGGATGGCCAATCCGCCGCCCTGCAGGGCCTGGCCAAACTTGCGGTGCTCCGGGTCCTGCCCGCGAACGTAGCCGAAGATGCTCATGCCGATGGCCGCCACCGCGCCCAGCATCAGGCGCACCGACACCGGGAACAGCCCCATGTCCACCGCCAGCTTGAGGCCGGAAGCGACGCCGAAAAACAGGATGATCACGCCGATCTTGGCGAGGATGTTGCCGCGGAAAAGGTTGGTCAGCCAGTCCGGCAGCACGGGTTCCGCCGGGGCGGGCTGGAAAGTGGTGGCGGGTGAGGCGACCGCGAGCACAGGCTCGGGCGGGCTCTGCAGATCGTCCAGCGTGACGGTGGCGTGCCGGTAGATTCGCGCAGGCTGTTCACGCACCGGGCTGGCTGCAGGCGCTGCTTCGACAGGCTGGCGCGGCGCTGCGGCAGCGTGCGTCGTTTCGCTGCTCGAAGCGGCGAGCTGTCTGCCCAGGTCGCGCACGGTCTTCTCCAGTGCGGTGATGCGCTGCTCCAACTGTGCCTGCGTGCGCTGGCTTTCGCCGTAAAACAGGCTGGCAATGATGCCGACAACTGCGCCTATCACCCCGCCGGCCGGCCCCCCGCCGACCAGCCCCAGCAAGCCACCCGCAATCAGTCCCAACCACATGATCGTGCCCCCTTGTTGATGCTCACCGCATATATTTGCAGGTATCCTGAAATACAACGCGACTAGGGTAAGGTAATATTCGTCCTGTGTCTAAATTTATCCCTGAATAAATTTTGCAAACACTCAAGATCGCCACCTACAACATCCACAAGGGCTACTCGCAGTTCAACCGGCGCTTTGTGTTGCACGAGCTGCGCGAACGCCTGCGCGAGCTGGATGCGGATATTGTGTTCCTGCAGGAGGTGAAGGGGGCGGAGCGACGCATCCGTCCGCGCCACCACTTCGAGGGCGCCCATCCACAGCACGAATTCCTGGCGCAGGAAAGCTGGCTGCACCATGCCTACGGCAAGAACTCCGTGTATGAATCCGGCCACCACGGCAACGCCATCCTGAGCCGCTACCCCATCCTGCGCTGGGACAATCTGGATATTTCCGCACACCGCTTCGAGAGCCGCGGCCTGTTGCATAGCGAGCTGCAATTGCCCGGCAGCGATGTCGTGCTGCATGCACTGTGCGTGCATCTCGGCCTGTTCAAGCGCGGCCGCAACCAGCAGATGGAGGCGCTGGCCGAGCGCATACAGCGCTATGTGCCGGCGGATGCGCCGCTGATCGTTGCGGGCGATTTCAATGACTGGCGCAACCACGCCGACGAGCTGCTGGCCAGACAACTGAATCTGCTGGAAGCGAACGAGCTCACCACCGGCAAACTGGCGCGCACCTTCCCCTGCGGTTCGCCGCTGCTGCGCATGGACCGTATCTATGTGCGCGGCCTGTCCGTGCACCAGGCCAGTGTGCATGCGCATCGCCCCTGGAGCCGCATTTCCGACCACGCCGCCCTGTCGGCCACGGTGAGCCTGATATCGCCATGATGGAAGCCGGCGCATGAACACCATCCATCAGGTTGCCGGCCACAGCCTCACCCTGCTGCGCAACGGCGAGGAATATTTTCCAAGCCTGGTCGACGCGATTGACGATGCGGCCTACTCCGTGTATCTGGAAACCTACATCTACGCCGATGACGCCAGCGGGCGCCTGGTGGCGGATGCGCTGCGGCGCGCGGTGCAGCGCGGCGTGGCGGTGCGCGTGTTGCTGGACGGCTTCGGCTCGGCCGAATTGCCGCAGCGATGGGTGGACGACATGCGCCAGCTGGGCATGGAGGTGATGTGGTTTCGCCAGGAAGTCGGACGTTTCAGCCTGCAGCGCTACCACCTGCGTCGCCTGCATCGCAAGCTGGCGATGATCGACGCGCGGGTGGCTTTCATCGGCGGCATCAACATCATCGACGACATGCCCGACGGGCTGCATGCTCCGCGCCTGGATTACGCGGTGCAGGTGGAAGGCGAGGTGGTGCGCGACATCCACGCCTCCATGCTGCGCCTGTGGCTGCTGGTGGCGTGGACGCAATTTCCCCATCACGGCCAGCGCGCAAAGATCCGTCGCCTCACTGCAACCGCGACGCAGCAGCAAGTCGGTTTCCTCATGCGCGACAACTTCCGCCACCGTCGCGACATCGAGCGTGCCTACCTGAACGCCATCAATGGCGCAGAGCGCGAGATCATCATCGCCAACGCCTACTTCCTGCCCGGCCGCCGTTTTCGCCATGCCTTGCTGGCCGCTGCCGGGCGCGGCGTGCGTGTGGTTCTGTTCCTGCAGGGCAGGGTGGAATACCGCCTGCAGCATTACGCTACCCTCGCCCTGTATGACGAGCTGCTGCGCGCCGGCATCGAGATACACGAGTATCGCGCCAGTTTCATGCATGCCAAGGTGGCCGTGGTGGACGGGGAGTGGTCCACGGTCGGCTCCTCCAACATCGATCCGTTCAGCCTGTGGCTGGCGCGCGAGGCCAACCTGGTGGTGCGCGATGCCGCGTTTGCGGCGCAGCTGCGCGATGACCTGTTGAGCGAAATGCAGCGCCGCGGGCGCCGCGTCACGCGCTCCCTGTGGCGCAACCTGAACGTGTTCGGCTGGCTGGTGATGCGCACCAGCTACTTCCTTGCGCGCCTGGTGGCCGGTGTGCTGGTGTATCACAAGGGCCTGGACGACATCTGAGCGCGCGCCCCAATTCGGTGCGGTACGCACAAATGCAGTGCCTGGCCGCGGCCCGCGCGCAGGCGCGGAATCTTCAAGGTCATGATAGTCAATGAGAGTTTCACCTGGCACGGGGTTTGCTCGGTAACTGCTGAGGGTGCCGGGTAGCCAGCCCGTGCCTTCTTGCATCTCCTCCAATTTGGGCGCCCGCGAGGGTGCCCATTTTTTTTGGGGGGAGGTGCGTACCGCCATGATCCCGGAGACTGTGGCTGGACGAAGCGCAGTGTGCGTTCATCGCGGTGTCCCTCAGGGATTTCCTGCGCTCAGAGGGCAAGGGGGACACGAGGAATGGCCATTCCATTGCGGGGCAGCGCCGCCATGCGCCATGAGGGACGTGGTCTTCCTGCGCACGCAATGGAGCGATCAGCGGCGGTTTCTAGGATAATGGCGTTTTTTCATCCATCGGGCCTGCTGCATGCGCCGCCATCAAACCTCAACGCATATCGAATCCAATGAACGCGCCGACTGGGGCACGGTGCGCATGCTGTTGCCCTACCTGCTGGAGTTCAAGGGGCGGGTGGCGCTGGCCATCGTTCTGCTGGTGCTGGCCAAGCTGGCCAACGTGGCAGTGCCGCTGGCGCTGAAGGAAATCGTCGATGCGATGACCCATCCCATGGCCGCGCTGGCGGTGCCGGTGGCGCTGGTGATCGCCTATGGCCTGTTGCGCCTGTTCAGCACGCTGTTTGGCGAGATGCGCGATGCCGTGTTTGCCAAGGTGACGCAGCGTGCCATCCGCCGCGTGGCCCTGCAGGTGTTCACCCATCTGCACAGCCTGAGCCTGCGCTTCCATCTGCAGCGCCAGACCGGCGGCATGTCGCGGGATATCGAGCGCGGCACCAAGGGCATCAGCTTCCTGCTTACCTTCCTGCTGTTCAACATCCTGCCCACGCTGCTGGAAATCGTGATGGTGGCGATCATCCTGTTCGTCAAGTACAACGCGTGGTATGCGGTGATCACCTTCGTCACGCTGCTGGCCTATATCGTGTTCACGCTGTGGATCACCGAATGGCGCATGGTGTTCCGCCGCACCATGAACGACCTGGACTCCAAGGCCAATACGCGCGCCATCGACAGCCTGATCAATTACGAGACGGTGAAGTATTTCGGCAACGAGCAGTACGAGGTACGCCGCTACGACGAGCATATGGAAAAGTGGGAAACCTCTGCGGTGCAGAACCAGACCTCGCTGGCTGCGCTCAACGCCGGGCAGAGCGCGATCATCGCGCTGGGCGTGACCATCCTGATGCTGCTGGCCGCGCGCGAAGTGGTGGCTGGCACCATGACGGTAGGCGATCTCGTGCTGGTGAACGTGTTCCTGATCCAGCTGTACATGCCCATGAACTTCCTGGGCTTCGTCTATCGCGAGATCAAGCACTCCATCATCGACATGGAGCGCATGTTCAAGCTGCTGGACGAACATCGCGAAGTGCAGGATGCGCCGGGGGCCCAGCCGCTCAAGGTCACTGCGGGGGCGGTACGCTTCGAGCAGGTGGCGTTCAGCTACGAGTCCGAGCGCACCATCCTGCACGACGTCAGTTTCGACATTCCGCCCGGGCACGTTGTGGCCGTGGTCGGTTCCAGCGGGGCGGGCAAGTCCACGCTGTCGCGCCTGCTGTTCCGTTTCTACGATGTGAATGGCGGATGCATCCGGATCGACGGCCAGGACATCCGCGAGGTGACCCAGGCCAGCCTGCGCTCAGCCATCGGCATCGTGCCGCAGGACACCGTGCTGTTCAACGACACCATCTACTACAACATCGCCTACGGCCGGCCCGACGCGACGCGCGAAGAGATCCTGCAGGCGGCCCAGGCGGCGCATATCCACGACTTCATCGTGTCTCTGCCCAGGGGCTATGACTCCATGGTGGGTGAGCGCGGACTCAAGCTGTCCGGTGGCGAAAAGCAGCGCGTGGCGATTGCGCGCGCCATCCTCAAGCAGCCGGCCATCCTGATCTTCGACGAGGCTACCTCGGCGCTGGATTCCAAGTCGGAAAAGGCGATCCAGGCCGAGCTGCGCCTGGTGTCGCGCAACCGCACTACGCTGGTGATCGCACATCGCCTGTCCACCATCGTGGATGCGCAGCAGATCCTGGTGATGGAGCGCGGCAGCATCGTGGAGCGCGGCACCCACCGCCAACTGCTGGCGCAGCACGGCTTGTATGCGCAGATGTGGGCGCTGCAGCAGCAGGAAAAGCCGCAGGAGGATTGAGTGGCCGCTCGTCGGCTAAAAGGCGGCATTTGTCCCCTGCCGGCGCGCATTGGTGGCGAAGACGCCGCCATCCGTCTGCCGGAGCTTAGCACTTGTCTCAAGAATCGCTTCATATCCCTTGATTTATTGGAATATTACGGTATCCTTGGCCGCTCGATTGTTATTCCGTGATGTCCAAACATGCGTAATACACTGCTGACACTCCTGTTGTTGAGCTCCGTCCCGGTCGCTTATGCGGCTGACAACACCGCCGGTTCCGCGGGGCACGACGTCGCCTGGGTGGGCGAGGCGCCTGCCGCTCCGGTGATCGCCGCCAATGGCGCGGTACAGGCCACCAACCTGTCTGGCGTGACGCTGGCCTTTGCGCCTGACCCCGCACAGTCGGAGGCGGCCGCGCGCGAGGAAGAGTTCAAGAGCTCGATGCTGCGGCTGACCTCCTCGCCACGCCTGCGCTCCGCCATCGGCCTGATCTACGACGAACGCAGCCAGCGCCCCCTGTACAGCAAGAGCCCGGACACCGTCACCCCGATTGCCTCGATCACCAAGCTGATGACGGCCATGGTGGTGCTGGATGCGCAGCTGCCGATGGATGAGATGATCACCATCAGCAAGGATGATATCGACCACCACAAGGTCACCCGCTCGCGCCTGCGCCCCGGCATCACCATGACGCGAGGCGAGCTGCTCAAGCTGGCGCTGATGGCCTCGGAGAACCGTGCCGCCGCTGCGCTGGCACGCACCTACCCCGGCGGCACCCAGGCCGCGCTGGTGCAGATGAATGCCAAGGCGCGCGAACTGGGTATGAGCAATACGCGTTTCCTCGACCCCACCGGCCTCAACAGCGGCAATGTCTCCACCGCCGAGGATCTGGTGAAGATGGTGCGCGCAGCGGAAGGCTATGACCAGATTCACCAATACACGACGTCGACTTCGCACGTCGTTCAGACGGGTCGCCGTCCGCTGCAGTTCCACAACACCAATCCCCTGGTGCGCAATTCTTCGTGGGATATCGGCATCAGCAAGACCGGCTACATCAGCGAGGCCGGCCGTTGCCTGGTGATGAAAGCCACCATCTCGCAGCACCCGGTGATCATCGTGCTGCTTGATTCCTGGGGCAGGCACACCCGCGTGGGCGATGCCAATCGCGTCAAGCAGTGGATGGAAAGCGGGCTGCGCCGCACGCAGCTCTGAGCCGACCCTGCGCTTTGGGTGCATACAGAGGGGGCTGCGGCCCCCTCTGTCATTTGCGCGGATTAAACTGCAGGCGCGCCGGCCGCGCTGGTTTGCCTGGTCGGGCGGGATTTATTCGCGCGACGCATTGTCGCAATGTGTATGACAGGAGGGCTGAATCATGAGACACACTCGGTGGCTGAGAGCGGCCGGCGCGATGCTGGCCTTGCTGGGTACCGCTGCGGCACAGGCCGACCCGGACATGTTTGCGGCGGAGCGCACCGGCCAGCTGGGCTGGCACATCGGTGTCGGCCAATTCACGCCCGCGGGCAACAGCCAGCTTGGTGACCAGGAAGGCAAGTTTGATCTGCTGCTGGGCATGAGCTACCGCACTTCGGCCAATCTGGCCTGGGACATCGATCTGCTGTTGCTGCACCAGAACGTGGACACGCCGGCATCCATCACGCCGCCCTTGTGGGGCACGGTGGATTCGCGCTCCGCGCTGGATGTCACCGGCATTGCCGGCGGCGCACGCTATATCTGGCCGCTCGGCAGGTGGGAGCCCTACCTGGGCGGGGGCCTGGGAGTGTATGAAGTGCGTCTGAATGCCAGCGGGCAGCAGTTCGGCATCCCTGAGGATCTGACCGTCAGTTCGACCGAACTGGGCGTGCACGCGCTGGCCGGCATTGACTACGCTGTGTCGGCGCACACGACATTGGGCTGCGAGATGCGCTATGTTAGAGTGCAGACATCGCTGGGCAGCGTGTTGCCGGGCACGCTGGAAGCTGGCGGGCGCACGGTGTCGCTGGTGTGGCGTTCAACCCTATAGGCGCATGCGGGAATCTGGAGGAGCAGTCAAATGACGAACAAGAAAATCATCAGGACATTGGAGCACATTGAGACCTCGCGCTCGGTCGAGCGCCTGGTCAACGGCATGGCCACATCGGACGGTGCCGGCGTCAAGCTGACCCGCGTGCTGACGCAGCCGCTGCAGCGCCGCCTCGATCCCTATCTGATGCTGGATGCCTTCCTCAGCGATGACCCCAATGATTATATCGCCGGCTTCCCCGATCATCCGCATCGCGGATTTGAAACCATCACTTACATGATTGCCGGCAATTTGCGCCATCGCGACAACAAGGGACACGAAGGTCTGCTGCAGAACGGCGGCGTGCAGTGGATGACCGCCGGGCGCGGCATCATCCACTCTGAAATGCCCGAGCAGGAAGACGGCCGCATGGAGGGCTTCCAGCTCTGGCTCAACCTGCCCGCCGCCGAAAAGATGTGCGCGCCGTGGTACCGCGACATCGCGGCCAGCGAGCTGCCCGGCTTTGCCACCGAGGAAGGTGTGGAAGTCACGGTGATTGCCGGCGCCAGCCATGGCGTAACGGGCGCCGAGGTGCGTCAGCGCACGGCTCCCCTGTACCTGGACATCTACCTGCCCGCCGGGCAGATGTTCGAGCAGAAGCTGCCGGCCGAACACAACGCGTTCATCTACGTTTACCGTGGCGAGGTGCAGGTCGGCTCCACCTCGGTGCCGCAGCGCAAGATGGCCATACTCGGCAATGATGCCGGTGCCGACGGCGTGATGATCAGGAGCATGGTCGGTGCGCGCGCGCTGCTGATTGCCGGACAGCCCCTGAATGAGCCGATTGCGCAGCACGGCCCGTTCGTGATGAACACCCAGCAGCAGCTGTATGAGGCAGTGGCCGACTATCAGATGGGCAAGTTTTGAGTGAGTGACAGAGAGAGAATTTCCGCGATGAAAATTGCCGATCCGTTTATTGGCGAGGTGCGCGAAGAGCGCAGCGTGTTTGACAGCCTGCTGCCGCTGCAGGGCGCGCATGTGCTGGAGCTGGGCTGCGGCAAGGCCGAGAAGACGCGCTCCATTGCGCAGGGCGGCAAGGTGGCCCGCATCATGGCGCTGGAAGTGGACCAGATACAGCATGCGAAGAACCTGCAGATCAGCGATCTGCCCAACGTCACTTTCAGCCTGGGCGGGGCGGAGGCCATCCCGGCGCCGGACAGCAGCTTCGACATCGTGATCATGTTCAAGTCGCTGCACCATGTGCCGGTGGATGTCATGGACCAGGCACTGGGCGAGATCAGGCGCGTGCTCAGGCCGGGCGGCCTGGCCTATATTTCCGAGCCGGTGTATGCGGGCGATTTCAACGAGCTGCTGCGGCTGTTCCACGACGAGAAGGTGGTGCGCGAGGCGGCATTCAACGCCATCCGCCGTGCGGTGGAAAGCGGCACGCTGCAGCTGGCCGGCCAGCATTTCTTCAATACGCGCAGCCACTTCGACAGCTTCGAACAATTCGAAGAACGCATCATCAAGGTGACGCACACCCGGCATAACCTGTCAGAAGAATTGCTGGCGAGCGTGCGCAGCAAATTCATGCAAAACATGACCCCAGAAGGTGCGGACTTTCTGACTCCCATCCGCGTCGATCTGCTGCGCAAGGAAGGGTAGGCTCGCAAGGCAGCGTCTGTGAGCTGGCTATGTGCAGGGCAGTGACGTTGACGTTCTGCCATCAAGAGACTGTAAAGAGCGTGGTGGTTGGGGTGTCTCCGTCATTTGATTAGTCGATTTTGCCTGACTTGTTCTTGTCAGGAGACAGTTTTCCTGTATTATGGGGTCGGTAGTTCAAGTCCAGGCTCTTGGGCTGGCGTTAGTAAGAATAGAAACGCGATCCCACCAGAGTTCATTTAGCTTCATCTCTTTCTGATACATGCATGTGATGTGTCAGTTGTTAAGGTGTTTCCATCGACGCAGCCACTGCGTTTCTTATCCGATGGAGGCATTAAATATTGTAGTCAGCGAGCATCGCTGGAAACTTGATTGAACAGGCATTTCTTGAGTCGTGACGAGCAATGGTTTGTGCATCTCGTCAGACTAATTGGGCCGACGGTCATTCCTTGTCATTCACAAGAGTTGGCCCTACAGGGGCATGATGACTCTTCATTAAAGAAACGGATGAATAAAGCTATTATCTTTACTGATCTGGACGGGACACTGCTCGACTCGGTGGAGTATTCCTTTGTCGATGCACTGCACGCACTAGGTCTGATACAGGAGCGCAATCTGCCGCTGGTTCTGTGCACCAGCAAAACACGGGCGGAAATAGTTGTCTGGCGACAGCATCTGCACAATTCGCATCCCTTTATTTCAGAAAACGGCGGTGGCATTTTTATTCCGCTGGGGTATTTTTCCATGCCGATAGATGCCCCGGTGTCGGAAGGATATCAGCTGATCACGCTAGGGAAGCCGTATGCGGAGATCAGGCGCAGCTTTGTCGCTTTGCGCGAAAGACACGAGGCCCGGGTGCGCGGCTTTGCCGACATGACCGTTATGGAGGTGGCCGAGCTGATGGGCTTGTCACTAGACGATTCCGCGCTGGCCAGGCAGCGCGATTTCGACGAGCCCTTCGTTTTTGATGGCGCACCAGACATGCAATTTCTGCAGGCCATAGAGGATGCCGGACTGGGCTGGACCCAGGGGAGAATATTTCACATCATGGGGAGGCATGACAAGGGGCGGGCCGTGCGATTGCTGAAGGAACTCTATGAGCGTGAATTTGGCGCCATCGTCAGTATTGGCCTGGGTGACAGTTTGAATGATCTGCCCATGCTGGAATCCGTTGACCAGCCGGTGCTGGTCAGGCATTCGGACGGAGGATTTGATCAGCGCGTTGTTGTGGCCGGGCTGCGCAAGACACAATTTTCCGGTCCGCGCGGTTGGAACGAGGCGATGCTTGATCTGCTGTCGGATAGCCTCAAAAACACAGAGCAGGCCGGCCGATGAGCAGCGTAATCCTGAGGGCAGAGGTGCAGGGGCAAATCGAGAAGATTGCCCAGGCTGATATTGTTGTGGGAATACCGAGCTTCAATAATGCGGGAACAATAGGGCATGTGGTGCGTGCGGTCCAAGCAGGACTGGGCAAGTACTTTCCTTCTGCGCGCGCGGTGATTGTGAATTCTGATGGGGGGTCTACAGACAACACCATGGAAACCGTGCGTAACACTTCCATTGAAGATTTCAGTGCGATCCTTTTGCACCACCGCGTGGAGCCGATTTCAAAGATTTCTTTTCCCTATTCCGGTATACCCGGCAAGGGCAGCGCATTTCGCGCCATATTCCAGATCGCGCAGGCACTTGATGCGAAAGCGTGTGTAGTTGTCGATTCAGACCTCAGAAGTATCACGCCGGAATGGGTCGAATTGCTGGTGAAGCCGGTATTGGAGGGCGGTTTTGACTATGTTGCGCCGCTTTACCATCGCCACAAATTCGATGGAACAATCACCAACAGCATCGTCTATCCACTGACTCGTGCCCTGTATGGGAAACGCGTGCGCCAGCCAATTGGTGGCGATTTTGGTTTCTCGGGGCGCCTGGCGCAGTTCTACCTGAGCAAGGATGTGTGGGAGTCGGACGTTGCGCGTTTCGGTATCGACATCTGGATGACCACGACTGCTATTGCGAACGGATTCCGGGTGGCCCAATCCTTTCTTGGTGCCAAGATACATGATGCAAAGGATCCGGGCACTGATTTAAGCAGCATGCTTTATCAGGTGGTGAGTGCAACTTTTGACCTGATGGAGGGCTACGCAGACGCATGGCGGCCTGTCCGTGGCTCCGAAGATGTTCCTTCCTTCGGATTCGAATATACAGTGGGCCTGGAGCAGGTGAACGTCAATACGGGCAGGATGCTGCACCTGTTTCGTGAGGGCATCAGAAGCCTGCACGAGATGTGGCGGGATATCCTCGGTGCAGGCGATTTCGGTGAGGTGGAGCGGTTGGGGACCTTGAGGGACGAGGACTTTGTCTTTCCGCTCAGCCTGTGGACGCGGATTGTCTACGATTACGCAATCGCCTTCCACAGGCACAACTTCGCCCGCGAGCATTTGATCAAATCGCTGGTGCCGCTGTATCTGGCCAAGACCGCGGCATTCATTATCGCCGCCAGGAACATGGATGCAAGCGAGGCAGAAGCCGAAATCGAGAGACTTTGCATGGAATTCGAAAGCAGCAAGGACTACCTCGTAACCAGCTGGAAGTAACTATAAGGAGACAAGCCATGATGGATTTTCTGAACCTGATATTCGACCCCCTGCGCGAGGTTTTCTTGAAGTTCAAAAGCTTCCTGCCAAACCTGCTGGCCATGCTGGTGATCATGCTGCTTGGAATAATCATGGCCCGGATCATTCGGGTATTGCTGGTGAAATTCCTGACGGCAATCAGTTTTGACAGCTGGTGCGACCGTATGGGTTTTACCACGCTGATGCGCAAGGGAGATCTGTGGGGCAAGCCAGCCGTCACCCTGGGCGCAATTGTCTACTGGTTGTTGATCATGATCACCTTGATGGTTGGCCTGAGCGCACTGCAAATCGTGGCCGTAGACAATCTGGTTGCACAGTTTTTCAGCTATATGCCGCGTGTGTTCTCAGCTGCACTCATCCTGATTATCGGCTATGTGCTTGCTGGCTTTATCAGTCGCGGCGTGCTCATCGCCGCGGTAAACAGCGGTTATCACTACGCCAAATTGCTCGCTGAGGCAATTCGAGCCCTGCTGATACTGTTGATTCTGGCGATGACCATGGAGCAACTGCAGATTGCTCCCAATATTGTGTTGGCGGCGTTCTCCATCATTTTTGGGGGAATCGTCGTGGCGCTTTCCATCTCGTTTGGCGTGGGCGGCATAGACGCGGCCAAGCGCATGATCGAACGCGATTCCGGAGAGAATCGCGCATCTAAAAGCAGTGGTGACATCGACCACATCTGATCAAAAGGGAAAACATGTCCGATTTTCACCAGACAGGAATTATTACGACCCTTCATCAGTTGGGTAAATCTTCGCTCGATCGTCTTGAAGCCGAGTTGTATAGCTTTTCAAGAAACAGGCCGGTGGCTCTGGTGCTGCCTGCACTCTATTCCGAGTTTGAGGGGCCCGCCATGCCCGGTATCGTGCAGGAGCTGGCCAAGGTCAAGTATCTGAATGAAGTCGTGCTGGTGCTGGACAAGGCGTCAGAGAAGGAGTTTCAACGGGTCAGGGAATTCATGTCGCCAATCCCGACTGAGGTGAAGATCGTCCACAATGACGGAAAAAGAGTCAGCGAAATCTACCAGACGTTCGCCCGGCACGGCTTTGACGTGGGCGAGCGCGGCAAGGGGCGCTCCGTATGGCTGGCTTATGGCTACGTGCTCGCACGCAGACGTTCGGACGTCATTGCCCTGCACGATTGCGATATCCTTACCTACAGCCGCGAGCTGCTTGCGCGCTTGTGTTATCCGGTTGTGAACCCGAATCTGGACTATGCCTTCTGCAAGGGCTATTACAGCCGCGTGTCAGACAAGTTTAATGGTCGTGTCACCCGCCTGCTGGTGACGCCACTGGTCAGGGCCATCCAGCAGCTCATCGGGCCGCATGAGTTTCTCAGCTTCCTCGACAGCTTCCGTTACCCGCTTGCGGGCGAATTCTGCATGATTACCGACATGGCGCGCGTGAACAGGATTCCCTGGGACTGGGGGCTGGAGGTGGGATCGCTCGCCGAAGTGCACCGCAATTTTTCGCCGCGCAGGATTTGCCAGGTGGATATCGCAGCGAACTATGATCACAAGCATCAGGTGCTCTCTGCCGATGATGCCAGCAAGGGCCTGATGAAGATGACGGTGGACATCTGCAAGTCCATCTTCAGAACCCTGGCATCGGAAGGGGTGGTGTTCTCGGATGGCTTGTTCAAGTCCCTGCTGGTCTCCTACCTGCGTCAGGCCGAGGATACCATCCTGAAATATGAGGCCGATGCCGCCATCAACGGGTTCAAATTTGACCGGCACGACGAGGCGAAGGCGGTAGAAGCGTTTACCAAGGCCATTGGCATGGCTACCCAGAGTTTCATGGAAAACCCGATGGCTACGCCGCTGATCCCGAACTGGAACCGTGTGACTTCCGCCATCCCGGATATTTTTGAGATGCTGCAAATTGCCGTGGATGCGGATAATCAGTAGGTAAAGAGGATTAGCTTTGCACAGGCCAGTGCAGGTCAAGCCGGCCGCAATTGGGCAGTCCTTGCAGCACCACTTCGGCGGGATCGGGCACGGTCAGCGCCAGCGCCGCGATGATCGGATTCTCGTGTGATACCGCGATGATGCGTCCCTCCGGGTGGCGGGCATGCAGCTCGTCCAGCAGGCTGCGCAGCCGCGCCATCTGTTGCAGGAACGACTCTCCCCACGGCGTGCTGAAATTGAGCGGGTCGCGCAGCACCTGATCGTTGAACAGGTGCACCGGCTGCCCGTCCATGCCGGACTTGCGCTCATTCAGGCGGGCATCCACCACCGGCTGCAGCGAGTGATGCTTCAGCAGGATGGCGGCTGTCTCCTGTGCGCGCGGAAATTCGGACACATAGGCGTGAGTGAAGGATTCACCGCGCAGCTGCAAAGCCAGTGCCTCGGCCTGGGCACGGCCTCTGGAGGTCAGGCACACCGGCTTGCGCGGATCGTCGCTGATGTAGTTGCCGACGTTGGCGATACTCTCGCCGTGGCGGATGAGGGTGATGCGCATGACTGGCCTGCTGCGAACAAGGGGCGGCCATTTTATGCGCGGCCCGCCCCTTTGTCATGCCGCCTGTGCCAGTGTGGCACGCCCTGCCCGTTCCTTATCCCAGCCGGAATTTCAGCTCGCCCAGCTTTTCGATCGTACTGACAATTTCGTCGCCGGCCTTGAGCCACACCTGCTTGTCCTTTGGGTATCCCAGGATCACGCCATGAGGCGTGCCGGTAAAGATGATGTCGCCGGGCTCAAGCGTCAGATATGTTGAGATGTAGGCGATCATCTGCTGGGTATTGCAGATGAAGTCGCTGGTGTTCCACGACTGGCGCAGTTCGCCGTTGACGTGCGTTTCTATTTTCAAATTGTTCGGGTTGCCGACCAGGTCTGCAGAAACGAAATAGGGCCCTATCGGGGCGAACCCGTCGAGCGTTTTGCCTATCAGCCATTGGCCGGCGGGCAGTTCCAGCTGCAGGTCGCGGGCGGAAAAGTCATTGGCCGTGCAATATCCGGCGACATGGTTCAAGGCATCGGCTTCCGCAACGTTGCGCGCCGCTTTGCCCATGACGATCAGCATCTCGGTTTCGTAGTCGAATTTGCAGGCAAGTTCCCTGGGGGGCAAGGTGATGGTGCAATTGTGGGCGGCCAGCGCATTCTTGAACTTGCTGAACAGCGGTGGTACCCGCGGCGGCTGCACGCCGATTTCCTCGGCGTGGCGTCGGTAATTGATGCCGACGCAGATGATCTTTCCGGGATTCGTGAAGAGCCGCCCGTAGGTGATGCCCGCCTCGTCGAGCAGGGCCGGCTGGATTTCGGCACGGGCGCTGGCCGCGATTTTGGTAAGGGCGGCGGCATTGCCCTCGCGCAGCAGTTCCTCCATGCTCAGTGGTGCAGGGATGTCGAGCAGACGGGACGCCGCGCGTACGTCGATCACCGAACTGCCGGTCTTGACGCCGAGTGTCTCGGCGCCATCAGGCTGGGCGATCGACAACAGGGTAAGTCCTTTGGGCATCTCGTGTGGTCCGGAATAGTTCATGATGGGCGATCCTCCTCTAAAGGCCCCAGTAGGCTTTCCGAATGGTCTGGTCGTTCAGCAAGTCCCTCGCGCGCCCCTCGCGCACGATGTTGCCGGTTTCCATGACATAGCCCCGGTCTGCATATGACAACGCCAGGTGCACATCCTGTTCGACCAGCAGCACGGTCACGCCGTCAGTCCTGATGTCGGTCAGGACTTTCATCAGCTGCTCCACCACCACAGGAGCGAGGCCCAGGCTCATTTCATCCACCATCATCAGTACCGGCGCGGCCATCAACGCGCGAGCAATCGCGCACATCTGCTGTTCGCCGCCCGACATGTTGCCGGCGAGCAGATGCCGCCGCTCGGCCAGGGGCGGAAACAGGGTATATATCCTGTCCAGGTCGCGCGCGATAACGGCTTTGTCCATGCGCCGGTAACTGCCCATCAACAGGTTGTCCTGCACCGTCATGCGGTCGAACAGCTGGCGTCCCTCCGGTACCTGCACCAGACCCAGGCCGAACACTTGATCCGGCGTGAGCCCCTCGAACTCGCGCCCGTTCATGGCGACCCTGCCGGTGCATGGCAGCATGCGCGACAGCGCCCGCAGCAGGGTCGTCTTGCCCGCGCCGTTGCTGCCGACCAGCGCCACCATCTCCGCCGGGTGCACTTCGAGCGTGACGTCATGCAGCACGGGCATGCCGCTGTAGCCGACATTCAGGTTCTCGACTTTGAGCAAGGGACGCGATTCCGGCCGGCCTTTCATGATCGTTTCTTCCCCAGATACGCCTCGATCACGATGGGATTCTCGAGCACGGCATCGGGTTCGCCTTCGGCGATTTTCTCGCCGTGGTGCAATACCAGCAAGCGATCCGACAGGCTGCGGATGGCCTTGATGACATGTTCGATCACCAGAATGCTGATGCCTCTTTCGCGTACCTTGCGAATGAGATCAATGACCTCCTCGATCTCCACGTGATTCAGTCCGGCCATGACTTCATCACACAGCAGCAGTTGCGGTTGCATCGCCAGCGCCTTCGCCAGTTCCAGGCGTTTGCGGCCAGGGCCGCTCAGTTCATCGGCGCGCTTGTCGATGACATTGTTCAGGCCCACGAACTCCAGGCATTCGCGCGCATATTCCCGCGCTGCGACCAGGTTCGAGTGGCCGCCGTCACGTCCGAACATGGCGCCCACCGCCACGTTATCCAGTACCGGCAGGCCCGGAAACGGCTGCATGATCTGGAACGTGCGCCCTATGCCCAGACGCGCGCGGCGGAAAGCCGGCAAGCGGTTGATCGTCTCATTCCGGAAAAGTATGTCGCCTGCGCTGGGTGAAAGCGTGCCGCTAACCAGGTTGACCAGTGTCGTCTTGCCCGCGCCGTTGGGGCCGATCAGGCCGAGAATCTCACCCGGTGCCAGGGTGAAACTGACATCCTTGAGTGCGACCAGGCCGGCAAACCTTCGGGTCGCGTGACGGACCTCGAGCAAGGGTTTCATAATCGGTGCCTGCGTATGTTTTCAGCGAAATAGCCCCAGCCCATATCGCGGCCGCGCCTGAGCATATCGGCCAGTCCGCGCGGCATGAACACCACCGCAGCGACGATGACGACGCCAAAGAACAGACCGGCGATGCTCGTTACCTCGCTCGACAGAAACTCGGAAATGGCCGACAGCGAGAACGCGCCGACGATGGGGCCGAACACGGTGCCAGGCCCCCCGAAGACGGCCATGATGATCATCTTCACGTTGAGGGTGAGATCGAACGCGCTTTCTGGATCGAGGAAGGTAATCCAGTAGGCGTGGATGCCTCCGGCCAGCGCACTGAATATCCCCGACAGGGTAAACGCGGTGACCTTGTAGAGCGTGGTGTTCACGCCCATGACGGCGGCGCCTTCCTCGTTCTCCCGAATCGCGATCAGGCCGAAGCCAAAGCGGCTGCGGGTCAGGCCCCAGATCGTCAGCGTCGTGATCGTCAGCAAGCCCAGCGACAATTCGTAGAACAGCTTGTCGTTGTTCAGCGGCGGCAACACCAGGCCGATGTTCTGGCCGGCCAGACTGAGGTTGGAGACGATGGCCGTCATGACCGCTGCCAAGGCCAGGGTGGCGATGGCGAAATAATGCCCCCTGAGGCGCAACACGGGCACGCCGAGAAGGACAGCAAACGCCACCGCCAGCACCACGCCGAACAGCATGCCAACACCGAACGGCAGATGCCACTGCACCATGGCGATGGCCACGCCGTAGCTTCCGAGTCCGTAAAAAACGGAATTCCCGAATGAGGCATAACCGGTGTAGCCGCCGATAATGTTCCAGCCCTGTGCCAGTACGGCGAGGAGCAGGGCGTTGATGCCGAACTGGACGAGCAGATCCGAGCCATACCAGGGCAGGCCTGCCAGCAGCACGAGCGCAGCCAGGATCAGTCCCATGTTCCGCGCCTTCATTTCGCCCTCCCGAGCAACCCGCGCGGCCGCACGATCAGCACCAGTACCAGGATGCCGAAGCTGGCGACATCCGCATACGTCTGGCCGATATACACGGTGGTCAGCGCCTCCACGATTCCCAGAAACAGCCCGCCGACCAGCACCCCCAGAGGATTGTCCAGGCCGCCAATGATAGAAATTGCAAACGATTTGGCGGTAAGCGATGCGCCGATATACGGATGGATCTGCGACACGATGCCGTAGAGCGTGCCGGCCGCACCCGCCAGCGCAATGCCCAGGCCGTAGGTCATCGCGTAAAGGTGCCGGGGTTCGACGCCATACAGGCGCGCTGCCGTCAGATTCTGTGCAGTAGCGCGAATCGCGCGGCCGAGACGGGTGTGCAACAGAAACTGCCACATGCCGACAGTCAGGACAATGGCCACGCAGAATACCGCCAGCCGCGCCTCGGGCAATACGACGGGCCCTGCGGCCACGCTGTCGCCTGCATAGGAGGGGTTGATGGTGCGAAAGTCTGCCGAAAACACCAGTTGCGCCAGATAGGTCAGCACCACTTGCAGGCCGAAGGTGATCAGCAGGGTATTGAACATCGAGGCGCGGATGACCAAGTTGAGCAGGCCGCGCTGCACGGCGTAGCCAAGCACAAACATGAAGATGAAGGTCAGGGGCAGCCCCAGAAACGGATCAATATTGAGGTACGTGAAAAGGCACCAGGACAGGTAGCCGCCAAGCATGATGAATGCGCCATGCGCCAGATTGACGATGTTGAGCACCCCCCAAACGAGCGCCATGCCCAGCGCCATGACGGCGTACAGCCCGCCCTGCAGGATGCCGTTCACGACGATTTGCGCGAGCAAGTCCAATTTGGCTCAAGTACTACATAGGGTTTAACGCCTGTTCCATTGCGGCATGGGATACTTCGGTTGATTCACAAATGTGGTGCCAAAGACTTCAATCAGGGCGCCGTCCTGAACCTGGATCACCTTTTGCGGCAAATCGATCTGCCCATGTGCGTTGAACGCGATCGGGCCGTACAGGCTTGCGAATTTGACCTTGGCCAGCGCATCGCGTACTTTCTGCGGATCGGCGCTGCCAGCGGCCTCCATCGCCTCCACCAGCGCCTCCACGTCCGCTACGCCCGATGCCGCATGATAGTCCGGGTCATAACCATACCTCGCCTTGTATTCCCGGGCGAATTGCAGGGCATCGCCGAACCAGCGGTCGCTCAGCGCGGCGGAGGGCAACCAGGGCGTCATGCCAAAAGCGTAGTCGGCATCCTTGCCCAAGGCCTTGCGAAAATCTTCGCTCGGCACGCCCACGGTAAATGAATACAGCTTTGGCGCCACCGCCAGGCTCTTGGCCTGGCGCACAAAATTGAGAAGTTCGGTTTCGTGCCCGGCCACCAGAACTACGTCGGGGTTCCGGGTCTTGAGCTGAGACAGCAACGAGTTGAAATCCGAAGCATTGCTGCTGTAGCGTTCATCCATGACTATCGTCAATCCCGCCTGCTTCAGCAAGGCTCGCGTGCCGTCCGCCACCGACACATCGAAGGCGTCATCGGCATACAAGAGAGCCACGGATTGGGGCGCAGGTTTGAGCAGCCTGAGCATGCTGATGGTACTGCCAAAATAATTGCTCGCCGGTGCCAGGGTGCCAAAAATGTACTGGAAGTTGCGGGCAAATATCTGGTCGGAGGCGCCGCCGCCCTGAACCATGGGCACCTTGTACTTCTCGGAAACGGCAGAATCGGCAAGCGCAAAATTGCTGGCGAACGGCCCCAGCAACAGGTCGGCCTTGTCCTGGGTGATGAGCTCCGTGTACTGTCGCACGCTCAGATTGACGTCGGACTGGTTATCGTAGAGCTTGAGCACCAGTTTGTAGGAGCGGCCCGCAATTTTCACGCCGCCGGCAGCGTTTATCTTGTCAATTGCGAATTGATAGGCATCGCGGTAATAGCGGCCGGTATTGGCCACTGGCCCTGTCATTTGCACGGAGGCGCCGAGAACAATGTCCTTTGCCCCGGCGAGCTGGGGGACAAAAGCGATCAGGAGCATGAACAGGCGTGATAGAAACTGCGCGAGCTTGGATGACATGATGTTCCTCCCTGGTTAAGCTGCAAAAAGCACCCCACTTTCATATTGGGATTCCCTTCGACTAGGGAAGTTCAACGAAACGCTCTGCGGCCTGCATCTTGACAGGCGAGAAGGGGCTTTGCTGATAGTCTTGGCCCCAATTCAAGCAGCCTGCCGCCAGTGTGTTATTTTTGCATCATCCTTTGACGAGCAAACAGGCAGATCATGAAAACACTATTGATAACCGGTGCCAACCGGGGAATCGGGTTGGGTTTCTGCAATCAGTATGCGGCTGCTGGCTGGCGTGTTCTGGCCTGTTGCCGCGATCCCGGCAAAGCGGATGCGCTCAACAGACTGGCGGCTCGCCATCCCGAACAGGTCAAGCTCCATGCCCTCGACGTCACCAGCCATGCGCAGATCGAGCAACTTGCGCGGGCGCTGACCGATGAAACGATAGACCTGCTCATCAACGACGCGGGCATCTATCCGGCCGCGGACAAACATGGCTTTGGCCACACCGATTATGCGGAGTGGATGACTGCATTCAACATCAACACCATGGCGCCGCTCAAGATGGTCGAGGCCTTCATCAACCAGATTGCGCGCAGCAAGCTCAAGCTCATCGTCACCATCACCAGCCAGATGGGCAGCATAGACGACAACAGCAGCGGTGGGAGTTATCTGTATCGCAGCAGTAAAGCGGCAGCCAACATGGTGGTGAAAACCCTGGCCGTTGACCTGAAAGAAAAGGGCATCACCTCGGTAGCCTTCAACCCCGGCTGGGTCAAGACCGATATGGGCGGCCCCAACGCCATGATCCCGGTCGAGCAAAGCGTGGCCGACATGCGAAAAATCATCAACGACCTCACACTGGCGGACACGGGCAAATTCATCGGCAATGACGGGCTGGTGATCCCCTGGTGATGTATCGGCTGACGCATCGATACGGTGGGGGCAACGATTGAATCGAGCGCTTGAATGCTGGCACGTAGATGAATGAACCAGTTTCCATTCCGGCTCGGCGCAGCGCAGGCGACGTAGCAGTGGCCAGCCAGATAGCGGCGAGAGCCCCGGCCATAAACAGCACGATATTTCAGACCGAACCATAGCGGCGCTTTCTCTCCGCGGTGTATGCCCACCAGGGCCGCGCTTCCTCGCCGCCCATGAAGCGGGTGAGGGAAATGAACGTATCCAGAACACAGGGGTCCTGCCTGATGCCGCGCTGCCGGCAAAGCCGCTGATACAGATGCAAAGGATCAGCACCGACCAGCTGTTCCGGCCTGAGGATGCCGATCAGCTCAAGATCTCGGGCTACTGCCGGGCCTACATTCGGAAGGTCCTGCAGTCGGTGCACCTGGGCACGTTTAACCTTGGCCGGATTCATGGTCCAGCCCCGGAGTTGACCAGCGGGTGTGAGAAATTATTCATCTTCGCTCCGCCCCTCAATGCTGACGACTTCGCCTTGGGAGGTAACGACAGAAATGGTTATTGGCCTGCAGCACACGCTGCAATCTTCAATGTACTCCTGCTGTTCAACAGAACAGTCAACAACAAGCTCAATCCGCTCCCCGCAATACGGGCATTGAATGAATGCAGTTTCGATATTTTGCATTGTTCGCCCCTTCGGACCTCTGGTTCACGCGCCCGGAATAAACTGCCGTGGCAGCTTCGGATCGGTGAGATGGCCATGCTAATGCGACAGCGAACAAAGCATATTGATCCCGGTGGAGGGTGGCAATTGCCGAGTAACCGCGGCCTTGTTGATGGTATGGGCGCGGATCGCCTGTCCGGTCGCCGCAGTTTGGCAAACCTGGCCAGCTGTGAATGAGTTCCGGTCGAGTCCGATTCTCCTGACCCATCTGCCGGGCCGGCGGCGCATCATTGCTTACACGGATGAATAATACCGTTTAGAATGAGGCGAGTGGCGCGATGAGCGCGGCGCGGAAGCGGACCCGACTGGAGTCGCTGAGAATTGTTACTCGGAGCAGTACATGAACAGATACACCAATATCGGCGAGGCAGTGGTAACGACTACACTCACCGGCAAGGCCAGGGTGCGCGTCGCGCAGAGCCGTAGCCTGTGGGCCCTGAAATGGGCGGCCGCGGCATTGCTTGCGCTGGCGGTGGCTGCAGGGCTGTGGCTGCTGTGGAGCGCGCGCCAAGGGGCCACGCCGGAGCAGGAAGCCAACAAGCCGGTGGGTGCCGCCGTCAGCCGCGCGCCGGAAACAGCGCAGCCGCAAGTCGAGCTCGCCCCGGCCGCGCGCGTAACAGCCGAGACAGCGCCGGCCAGGGTTGAGGCGAAGGCGCAGAAGGGTGATTCCGTGGCGCATGCGCAGGAGCTGGCGCAACAGGGCAAGTACAACGAGGCGATTGTGGCCTATCAGTCTGCCCTGCAACAGGAGCCAGCCAATGACGGCGCACGCCAGGCCATGGTCGAGCTGCTGTTGCAGGCGCGGCGCACGAGCGAGGCGGAAAATGCCCTGCAGGCTGGCCTCAAATACAATCCCCAGCGCAGCACCTACTACATGCAACTTGCCCACCTGCAGGCGGGCCGCAATGCCCTGCCGCAGGCGCTGGACACCCTGATGAAGGGCTTGCCCGGCGCCAAGCAGCAGGCCGACTACCAGGCTCTTGTCGCCTCGCTGCTGCAGCGTCTGGGACGCCATGCTTCCGCCGTGGTGTATTACCGGCAGGCGCTGGCCCTGCAACCCAATTCGGGCGAGTGGCTGATGAGCCTGGGGATTTCCCTGCAAGCCGAGCAGCATGTGGCGGAAGCGCGCGAAGCCTACAGGAAGGCGCTGGCAACAGGCAGGCTGAGCGCACAGTCCCGGGACTTCGTCGAGAAGCAGCTCAGGGATACCGGCGCTTCCGCGGCGGCCGGGGGGCAGACGGAGGCAGGCCAGTAATCAGTTCCGCGGCGCAGGCTGAGGCTGCCTCATTCTCCACGATGCATGCTGTTGTGTTACTCCGCGCCGCTGGGCCCGATACGAGCTCGTGACCATATCTACCGAGGAAAATATGTCCGCTGAAAATAATGGCCTGCCCCGCGCGGAGCGTGGCGTCATCTATGCGCCATGGGAACGCGCCTTTACCCGCGTGCTGACGCCATTCGACGAGTTTATTCACCGCCAGACGACGGGCGGCATGCTGCTGATGGGCACCGCAATTGTCGCGCTGCTGCTGGCCAATGGTGCGCTGGCGGATGCCTATCGACATTTCATCCACACGCCGATGATCATCAGCATCGGCGCGTGGAGCATCAACATGAGCCTGCACCACTGGGTGAACGATGGCCTGATGACACTGTTCTTCTTCGTGGTGGGCATGGAGCTCAAGCGTGAGATGCTGGTTGGCGAGCTGGCCGATCTGCGTCAGGCCGCACTCCCCATCATCGCCGCCGTCGGCGGCATGGTGATGCCTGCGCTGATCTACCTCGCCATCAACCATGACGGCGATGCCGCACGTGGCTGGGGCATTCCGATGGCCACCGACATCGCCTTTGCCGTGGGCGCGCTGGTGCTGCTGGCCGGGCGTGTGCCCAGGTCGCTGATCACCTTCCTGGTGGCGCTGGCCATTGCGGACGACCTGGGGGCAGTGCTGGTCATCGCGCTGTTCTATACCCAGCGGCTGGCGCTGGATTGGCTGGCGATGTCTGGCGTGCTGCTACTGCTGCTGGTGGTGCTGAATTTTGCGGGAATACGCCGGGTGCTGCCGTATTTCGGAGTGGGCGCCGTGTTGTGGTATGCGCTGCTGCAGTCCGGTGTGCATGCCACCTTGGCCGGTGTGCTGTGCGCTTTTGCGGTGCCGGCGCGGCCAAAATACGATCCCGCCTTGTTCAGCGTACGCATACGGGAGTTGATGGGCCGCTTCGATGCCAGTCATCGTCAGGACGGCAATATCATGACCAACGAGAAATTGTATTCGGTGGTGCAGGCGCTGGAGCAAGGAGTGCAGGGCGTACAGACGCCGTTGCAGCGCCTGGAGCATGGCTGGCACCTGCCGGTGGCCTTTCTGGTGATCCCGGTTTTTGCCCTGTTCAACGCCGGCATCCCCTTGCACCTCGGTGAATTGGGCGCAACGCTGACGCATCCGGTGATGCTCGGCGTGATGCTCGGTCTGCTGCTGGGCAAGTTTGTCGGCATCAGCGGCGCCTGCTGGCTGGCACTGCGCCTCGGTATCGGGCAGCTGCCTGGCGGCACGCGCTTCAGCCAGCTTGTCGCAGTGTCTGTGCTGGGCGGCATCGGCTTCACCATGTCGATCTTCATCGCCGAGCTGGGTTTTGCCGAACAGCCGGAGTATTTGCTGATGGCCAAGACCGGGGTGCTGCTGGCCTCGCTGCTGGCCGGCGTGCTGGGCTTCGCCTGGCTGTGGTGGCTGGGACACCGGCGATGAGCGACTGGCATCACCTGCCGGTGCAGGCCGTGCTGGAGGCGATGGCTGCCCCTGCGCAGGGGCTGGAGCATGCCGAGGCGGCACGGCGCCTGGCAAAACATGGCCCCAACCGGCTGCCGCCCGCGCGGCGGCGCGGCCCGCTGCTGCGCTTCCTGCTGCAATTCCATAACGTGCTGATCTACGTGCTGCTGGGCTCTGCCGCAGTGACGGCCCTGCTTGCCCACTGGGTGGACACCGGCGTGATTGTCGGTGTGGTGGTGATCAACGCCATCATCGGCTTCATCCAGGAGGGCAAGGCGGAGAAGGCGATGGATGCCATCCGCCGCATGCTCTCCCCCGAGGCCACCGTGTTGCGTGCCGGCAGTCGCAGCGTGATCCCCGCCGAAGCGCTGGTGCCCGGCGACATCGTGCTGCTGCAGCCCGGCGACAAGGTGCCCGCCGACGTGCGCCTGCTGCAGGTGAAGAACCTGCGCATTGAAGAAGGGGCGCTGACCGGCGAATCCGAACCGGTGGAGAAGGATGTGGCCGGCGTGCCCGCGCAGGCGGTGCTGGGCGATCGCCATTGCATGGCCTATTCCGGCACGCTGGTGGTGTATGGGCAGGGCAGCGGCGTGGTGGTGGCCACCGCAGGCAATACCGAGATCGGCCGCATCAGCAGCCTGCTGGAGGAGGTGCGCGCGCTGACCACCCCCTTGCTGCGGCAGATGGAGGTGTTCGCCCGCTGGCTGTCCGCCGCCATCCTGCTGCTGGCGGCACTGGCCTTCCTGTTCGGCTGGCTGGTGCATCAGTTTGACCTGGGCACCCTGTTCCTGGCATCGGTGAGCATGGCGGTGGCCGCCATTCCCGAGGGGCTGCCGGCGATCATCACCATCACCCTGGCGCTGGGCGTGCAGCTCATGGCCCGGCGTCATGCCATTATCCGTCGCCTGCCAGCCGTGGAGGCGCTGGGTTCGGTGACTACCATCTGCACCGACAAGACCGGCACGCTGACGCGCAATGAAATGACGGTGCAGCGGGTGATGACGGCGGCCGGCGTGATTGAAGTGAGCGGCGCAGGCTATGCGCCGCAAGGCGGGTTCTTCTTGGCCGGACAGGCCGTGGACATCGGCCAGCATGCCGAGTCGCTGGAGCTGTTTCGCGCGGGTCTGCTGTGCAACGACGCCGCGCTGGAGCAGCGCGATGGCGCATGGCAGGTGGCCGGCGACCCGACCGAAGGGGCGCTGCTGCCCCTGGCGATGAAGGCCGGCCTGGACCTGCGCTTTGAAAATGAATCGCTGCCGCGCACCGACCTCATCCCGTTCGAGTCCGCGCATCGCTTCATGGCCACCCTGCACCACGATCACAGCGGTCACGCCTTCATCTACGTGAAGGGCGCGCCTGAACAGATGCTGGAGATGTGCCGGCAGCAACGCAGCCACGGCGAAGATGTGCCGCTGGACCTGCATTACTGGCACGCCAGGATGCGCGAAGCGGGGGCGCTGGGACAACGCGTGCTGGCGCTGGCGACGAAGGCCGTGGACAGCAGCCAGCGCGAACTGAGTTTTGACGACATGCGCAGCGGCTTCACCCTGCTGGGCATGGTCGGCAT